>CAYVBC010000117.1:0-2290 GCA_964449545.1 uncultured Clostridia bacterium
CAGGTGATGGCGTTGATGCGGGATCACTTTGAGGATTCGCCCATGGACCTGACCGTGGGGATCGGTGCCGGACCGTATGGCTGTCCGTATCGCTGGCGCCCCCTCACCTGGGAAGTGGATAAAAAGCAATATTTTAACGAGAGGGCCACAGCCACTCAGCAAACAGGCTTTTCCTTTGTGGCACAATGTCGATCCTGGCTGCCCGCACCCATTGGCGGCATTTTCTGGTTTGGCGTGGATGATGCCAACAGTTCCGTTTATGTTCCGATGTATTGTGGAATCCGTGCCGTGCCGGAAGCATATGCGGTGGGAACAGGAGATTTTCACCATTTCTCATGGGATTCCGCCTTCTGGGTGTTTAATTTTGTTTCCAACTATGCCTACAGTCGATATAAAGACATGATCCGTGATATTAAAATTGAGCAGAGAAATCTTGAGGGCCGCTTTTTTGCTGAGGTGCCCGGCGTGGACCAGGCGGCAAAAGAGATGTATAAGCGATCTCCACTTCAGGCCCTGGAGTATCTGACCGCGTATTCCGTATCCCGTGGGCAGATGACTGTTCATAAATGGCGGAAACTGGGAGAGTTCCTCCTGGTAAAGTACCTGGATGGTAATGTTAAGGATGAGATGGGGCATGTAACACATCCCGGATATCCTGAATCCTGGTACAAGAGAGTCGCCTCGGAAAAGGATGGATTTTTTCAAATACCGGCTGAACCTGAAAAG
Organism: uncultured Clostridia bacterium; assembly: GCA_964449545.1. GTDB lineage: Bacteria > Acidobacteriota > Aminicenantia > UBA2199 > UBA2199 > UBA876. Next base: position 727 of record CAYVBC010000117.1, read on the forward strand.
AAAAACTGATTAAAGGGACCCGAATCGATTTTTTGCTTTCTGGGTGAATTTCCCCTGCCACGAGTCCCTTTGTTGCAGAATTTGACCAATCATGCGCAATGTGCCGGGCTTGTCCTGGGCCCACTGCGGTGCCACAAAAATTTCCCGGTTCCGTTCTCCGGTCAAGCGGTGGATCACAATCCGGGGATCCAGAAGCTCAAGAAGGTCAGCCACCAATTCGGTATATTCGGATTGTCGAAATAGGGTGATCTCATTTCTGCGGTATTGTTGTTCCAGAGTTGTGTTTTTCAGCACATGCAACATGTGCAGTTTTACTCCCCGGGGAAGCAATCGGTTCATCTCCATGATGGATTCGCGCATCATCTCCCGGCTTTCTCCCGGAATTCCCAATATCAGGTGAACAACCGTGTCGACACTCAGCGCTTTCAGTTCATGGAATGCAGAGAGAAAACTGGGATAATCGTGATTCCGATTCAATGTTTTCAAACTGCTTTCATGAATGGATTGAAGGCCCAGCTCCACCGAAACATGGGTGCGGTGGGAGATCTCATCGATCACCTGGAGGTTGAATTGATTGATACAATCCGGACGGGTACCGATTGAGATTCCCACAACCTGGGGGTATTCCAGAACCGAAGAGTATACTTTCCTGAGAGTCTCCGGTGGTGCATAGGTGTTTGAATGAGCCTGGAAATAGGCGATGAATTGGTTCCCGGGATGACGATGAATAAAAGTTTCCACTTGATCTGAAATCGGTGGAGGCGTTTTCTCCAGTGGTCCTGAACCATATTCATCACAGAAGGTACATCCGTTTATATCCAGGGTTCCATCTTTGTTTGGGCAGGCGAATCCGGCATTAATGGGGATTTTTCGTACTTTCTGACCCTGGAACAAAGAGCGGAAGTAACGGTTTACCGTAAAGTATCGATCATTCATTCAGCAGCTGGCTCACTTTTGCCAGCAATTTATTCATGTCCACCGGCTTTTCAAAAAAGGCCTCAACGAAGTTGTCTTCAATAATTTTTTCTACTTCCCGGTGACGATATACACCGGAAAGGATTATGACTGGGATAAAATATTTCGATTTCACGATCTGAATGAGATCCAGACCGTGTTCTCCGGGCAACAACAGATCCGTAATAATCAGATGGGGAACGTTCTGATTCAGGATTTCGATGGCTTCACTTCCGCTTTCCGTTTGAAGAACCCGATAGCCTTTCTCTTCAAGAATGGTGGTAAGAAGAGAGCGCACATCCGGATCATCGTCGATCACCATGATTTGTTTTTCAGACATTACTTTTCACCCGACTGTATACTAGAAAATATTCCTCAAAAGACCATAACAGAAATCCCAGGGTTACAACGGAAAAGAATTGTTTCAGAACATGAAGATCCGTGATTTCGCTCATATCGATAATGTAGATGTAAATTAACAATGTCAGCAGAAAAAAGGTTATTTTTCCTAGAGCAATGGATCCCTTGATCAGATGTTTTCGTTTGTAGACGATGGAGCTGGCGAGAAGTATAATCAGATCCCGGATAATAATGGGAATCGCAATCCATA
>CAYVBC010000117.1:2390-5660 GCA_964449545.1 uncultured Clostridia bacterium
GAACTGGTGCGATTGGATTTTTTCAACTACGGAGATCCTTTTGTTCACCCTCAAGCAGTGGATATGATCGAGTATGTCAAGAAGAGATATCCTCACGTCTATGTATATACCAGTACCAACGGCTTGATGCTTGATGAAGAAAAAATGGTACGGCTGGTTCAGGCCGGGATTGATGAGATTACTTTCAGTGTGGATGGTCCGGACCAGGAAACATATGAAAAGTATCGTTGTGGAGGGGATTTTTCACGATTGATTGGCATCATGAAACGTTTTGTTCTGCTTCGGAACCAGAGGGATAGAGAAGTTCCCTATATCAATTGGCGATATATTCTTTTTCGATGGAATGATTCCCGCGCCCAGATGAAACGAACGCGTCAGCTTGCGGCTGAGGTCGGAGTGGACCGGTTGACCTGGGAAACCACGGATCATCCTCCTGACGCGTTTTCTCGCCGGTTTCTGCCGGGGAGCCCTGCATGGAAGAAGATTCGTTCTGAAATATGGGATACAAGTCAGATCGGTAACGCACTTTCCGGAAAAAACCATCGGGCCTCGATTCAACCGCCCAGAGGGGTCCTTGCTACAGAAAAGGGCGTGGAACTGGAATTATCCGTAATGGTTAAAAATACCGGTGGTGCGATCTGGCGTAAGGATGAGGTATCGGGTCGGAGAATGGTGCGATTGGGGGCACAATTGTATGCGGAGGATGGCACCCTGATCAACAGAGATTTTGCTCGTGCATTTCTCAACAGATCGCTCCGTTCCGGAGAGTCGGATCGCCTTTTGTTGAAACTGCCCTTACTGGAACACCCGGGACAGTACAGACTCTGCTTTGACATGGTTTCCGAGGGAATCGATTGGTTTTCCTCCGGCGGTTCGCCGACGGTGTGGAGAAAACTAAAAATTCTTAATTGATTTCAGCACAGTTGAATTTTGATTATTCAGTGGGCTTTGCCGTATAATTGCATTCACAACCAGAACCTCGGGAGGAAGAAGATGCTTTTACCAGAAGGGCAGAACAATAGTAGCAGACGAAGTTATTTAAGAATTGGAGCCGGTGTTCTTTTCGTTATCCTGATGGTATCCCTATCCTCCTGTGGAGGGAAAGAATCACTGTCAGAAGGGGAAACACTGTCCGGACCTCCCGCGGAATTGATCACCCGGCTGACTTCGGGAATCCTCTCTTCAAAAGACACGGTTATGGTGCGATTTTCCGAGCCGGTGGTGGATGCGTCCAGGCTGGGACAGCCCCAGACCCCCGCCCCCTTCCACTTCACCCCCGATCTGGCTGGAGAAGCACGCTGGGAAGATCCCTCCACCCTGGTATTTCATCCCGATTCCCCACTTCCTTTCCGTACTGCCTTTACCGGAGTTCTGGAACTCAAATCACTGCACTCGAAATGGTCCGGACATAAGGACGTGTCCTTCCGGTTTTCCGTGGCGGGACGTGAGATTGATCACGTGGTCTCCGAGTTCCATCCGGTTGAAAAGCGGGACCCCGGATTTGTCTGTTTCATGGGCGAGATTGTCCTGACCGAAACAGCCGATGCGGATGAAGTAAAGTCCTCTGTATCTCTCAGATCAGAGGGCTATACCGTACCGCTTACCTGGGAGGTTAGCGGGCGAAGTCAGCGATTTACGTTCAGAACCGGGAACCTGGACAGGCCCGATTCTCGGCAGAAATACGTTTTACGGATAAATGGCAAAAAACTGGGTCTTTCCGGAGATTTTCAGCGAGAAGTTTATCTGAACCCGGTGGGAAAATTCACTCTTGAAAACACCTTCCAGAAAGACCTTGGAAAGGATCTGACGCTGGAACTGGTTTTCTCCGATCCAGTGGATCCCGAACAGGATCTGGCTGGATTAATCCGCATGGTTGACGCGGATTCCGAAGGTGGCGGTCCGGTTAAGATCACACCCCAGGCAGCGGGAAAATCGGTGTTTCTGTCCGGGAATCTGGTATACGGCCACCGCTATACGCTGGAGCTTTCAGGAGTTCGCAGTCGCTGGGGAACTGGCCTAATTCAGCCGGAAAGCAGAAAGATATGGTTTTCAGATCAGAAGCCCAGAGTCTCCTTTGAGGGGAATGGCGTGTTTTTGACTTCCTCACTGGACCGCAAACTCTACTTCAAGACCATCAATGTGCAGCGTGTGAACCTGGTGATCCGGAAGGTATTTGAGTCCAACCTGGGCCAGTTTCTACAGAGCCAGCAGCTGGGATCGAGAAAGGATCGCAACGAGGATTTCAGCGACTACCAGATTAAAATGGTGGGCATTGATCTCATAAAGAAAAAACTGGAAATCGGGAAAATCAAAAACCGTTGGCTGACACACCAGCTGGATATTTCCTCCCTGCTGCCCCCGGGAGAAAAGGGGATCTTTCTTGTGGAAATATCATTTTCTCGAGAGGATATGATGTATTCCGGACCGAAACCCAGCAATCGTAATTACTATGGAAGAGAATACTACTCCAATCCTCACTCCCATGGCTATCTGTATCGTAATGGATCGGTTGTCAAGGCTGTCATTCACAGCGACATTGGGCTGCTGTATAAAAAGGGAAGCCAAAGCCACCTTGTGTGGGCGCTTGATCTGCGGTCAGCGAAGCTTCTGAAAGGCGTGCATGTTCGGATCCGTTCTTACCAGAACCAGGTACTGGCGGAAGGATTTTCCGATAGTGCCGGAGAGGTGTTTTTTTCAGACCTTGGGGAGAAGCCGTTTTTTATTGAGGGCGAAAAGGATGGGCAGCGAAGTGTCGTGGTGCTGAAGGAAATGAAATGGAATACCTCCTCCTTTGATACCGGCGGGGTGGAACCCTCTCCCGGTGGCGTACGCGCATTTGTGTTTACGGAAAGAGGGGTTTTCCGGCCTGGAGATACGATTCACATGGGAATCATTGCCCGGAATTCCGACAACACTTTTCCCGATGGACATCCCGTTTCGCTGACCTTGTCTAATCCGCGAAATCAACCGGTATACCGTTTGAATTCCCGAAAGGGGAAAGATGGGTTCTATTGCTTTGACATTGCCACCAAAGTGGAAGACATGACGGGAAACTGGCGGGCCAAGATTCAACTGGGAGACCTCTCGCTATACCATACCGTGAAAATTGAAACCGTGGTTCCCTTCCGTTTGAAGATCGACTACTCTGATCTTCCGGAACGTATGGCCGGAAAAGACAGGAAATTGAATTTTTCACTGTCCGCCAGATATCTGTTCGGAAGCCCCGGAAAGGACCTTCAGGCAAAGGTCTCCACTCGAGTTTCCTCTCGA
>CAYVBC010000118.1:0-5654 GCA_964449545.1 uncultured Clostridia bacterium
TGGGTAGGGGGACCAATTTCAGCTCCCTTCTGATCATCCTGGGATCATTCTTCTCCGTCAAGTATCTGTTGCCGGGGCACATGGGTGTTTTTGGAGCCATTGTCGTCGGCCTCATTGTGGGTATAGTCGTCGGTAAGAGTGTGGAATATTACACCTCCGCCAGCTACAGGCCCACCGTGGAAGTGGCCGAACATACCAAGACCGGGGCGGCTACGGTGATTATTGGAGGGCTGGCTTCCGGGATGATTTCAACCGCCATTCCCGTTACGGCCATTGCCGCCGGCATCATGGGAGCCTTTGCGCTGGCAGGCGGATTTAATAGTCCGATGCATGGTCTCTACGGGATTGGTGTCGCGGCGGTGGGGATGCTTTCCACCCTGGGAATCACCCTGGCTACGGACGCATACGGCCCCATTGCAGACAATGCCGGAGGCAACGCGGAAATGGCCGGGCTGCCCAAGGAGGTCCGTCAGCGCACGGATGCGTTGGATTCCCTTGGAAACACAACCGCGGCCACTGGAAAGGGATTCGCCATCGGTTCCGCCGCATTGACAGCCCTGGCGTTGCTGGCTGCCTATATTGAGGAAATCAAGGCCGGCATGATTCATATCATCAACCGCAGTGGCGAGATCGCTGTGGGTGCCGGTCAGGTATTCAGTTCCGTGGAGGAAGTCGGCCGGATCACGATTCAGGAATTCATGCGCCTGTTTGAAGTCAACCTCATGAACCCCAAGGTCATTGTGGGTGTTTTCATCGGCTCCATGATGTCCTTCGTGTTCTCCGGATTGACCATGAAGGCCGTGGGTCGCGCGGCCGGCGCCATGGTGGAAGAGGTTCGGCGTCAGTTCCGTGAGTTTCCCGGGATCCTGAAAGGAACCGAAAAACCGGACTATGCCTCCTGTGTATTGATCTCAACCCGTGGCGCACAGCGTGAAATGATGCTTCCCTCCTCTCTGGCGATTCTCGTGCCCATCATCATCGGAGTCATTTTTGGTGTTCCCGGTGTGATGGGTCTGCTGGTGGGTGCTCTGGGCGCCGGATTCATCCTGGCCATCTTCATGGCCAATGCCGGTGGTTCCTGGGACAATGCCAAGAAATACATTGAAGAGGGTCATCTGGGCGGCAAAGGTTCCCCCGCGCATAAAGCCGGAGTTGTCGGCGACACCGTGGGAGACCCCCTGAAGGATACCAGCGGCCCCTCTTTGAATATCCTGATCAAGCTGATGAGCATGGTTTCCATCGTCGTAGCCGGCCTGATTGTCGGATACTCCATCATGTGAATAAATAGAATTTATTCAGCCGACCGCCGCCACTTGAAAATTGGCGGCGGTTGGTTTACTCTAAAAGAAATTCCGGTTTCATATCCGTATTCAATGATGGAGAGTGGGTAAAATGGGAAAAACGAGTAAACCGCCGGCAATAGAAACACTGGATTTACCCTTTCCCCGTTTCAAGTCAGGAAAGGTCCGAGAAGTATTCACGGTAGGCGATCACCTTCTGATCGTATCCACGGACCGTATTTCCGCTTTCGACTATGTTCTCCCTTCCCTGATTCCAGACAAGGGGAGGGTTCTGAACCGCCTGTCCGCATTCTGGTTCCGCGAAACACGACAATGGATTCCCAACCACATCGTTTGTGACACCCCCCATGAGCTGGATGCCTTCCGAAAATATTCAGCCATTCTCAAGGATCGATCCGTTTTAACCAGAAAACTGGATGTGTTCCCCGTGGAAGCCATCGTGCGGGGTTATATTGTGGGGTCCGGATGGAAATCATATTGTGATTCCGGAACAATCTGTGGCGTTTCTTTGCCCCGGGGACTGAAATTCGGAGACAAACTACCGGAACCCGTATTTACGCCCACCACCAAGGCCGAAAGTGGCCATGATGAAAACATTTCCTTTACGGAGATGATGAGTCAGGTGGGGGAGGCGAATGCCCGGGAGATCCGCACCCGTTCCCTTGAACTGTATGCTCTGGGCAGTCGCATTGCCGCGGAAAAGGGTATTGTCGTCGCGGACACAAAGTTTGAGTTCGGGCGTGATGAGGAGGGAACCATCACTCTGGTGGACGAGATCTTCACTCCGGATTCATCACGATTCTGGCGCAGTCAGGATTACCGGGAATACCACTCCAGGGAAAAAGAGCCCCCGGCCTTTGACAAGCAGTTTGTCCGAAATTTCCTGCTTTCATCCCATTGGGATCGAAACAGTACTCCGCCACAACTTCCACAGGAAGTTGTGGACAGAACACGGAACAAGTACCTGGAAATCCACCGGATATTGACCGGGAAAGAACTGTGATCCCCATGGACATGAACTGGCTGGATGGTGTGCTTATCGCAATTGTCCTGGTTTCAACCGTGTTCGGCATTGTAAAGGGGCTGATCCGGGAATTACTGTCTCTGGCTTTCTTTGTCATCGCGGTATTGCTTTCTTTTCTGTTTTTCCGGGACCTTGGCGAGAGACTGTCTTCAACGATCCGCAACCCGGAAGTCGCTAATATCGTTGCCTTTGGACTTATTTTTCTCGTGGTTCTACTGGTCGGCGCAATCGTGACCTGGGCGGCACGGAAAATATTTTCCGTTGGGCCGTTGAAAGCCATGGATCGAATCCTGGGTGGCGCATTCGGCATGCTTCGCGGAACCCTGATCTCCGCAATCATCGTTTTTCTGCTGGTTGTCTTTCCCATTAACGAGAGAATTACCCGTGAATCAAAACTTTCCCCGTATCTGCTGCACGCATTCAATATGGTGTTGAAAGCGGTTCCAGGAGATTACAGGGATCAGATCCACCGATTCTTCAATCAAGAAAATGGACAAAAAAACACTTGAGCTGGTTGATCGTTTCAGTAATCTGACCATCAAACGACAGATGAAAGTCCTGGCACACAAGTCAGCCCGATCAAAGCTGTACTTTCGGGAGATCATGGAGGAATTCGAGAAGACCCTTCTTCAAGCGATCCTTGAAAAGAATGGCTACAACATCTGCCGGGTCTCTTCAGTGGTCAAGCTGCATCGTAACACCATTACAAAAAAGATGAAAAAGCTGAATATTAAGGAAAAGAAGAAGAAATTAAAGAAAACTCAAGAATTCAAGAGAAAATAACATTATAAACCGTTCCATTGCTTGGTAAACGGACTTATACAGAGTTGACAACCGCATTGCTTTTTTATTATAATATCAGTCTCAAGGAAACCTGATAAAAACAACATTAAGGAGAGAAGAAATGGCTAAAAACATTACACTCGGTGAAGATGCCCGCCAGGCGATTCTGCGCGGTGTCAACCAATTGTCTGATACGGTAAAGTCCACAATGGGACCGCGCGGTCGCAATGTGGTCATTGAAAAAAAATTCGGATCACCCACGGTCACCAAGGACGGAGTTACCGTCGCAAAAGAGATCGAGCTCCAGGATCCCATGGAAAACATGGGCGCACAGATGATCAAGGAAGTGGCTTCCAAGACATCCGATGTGGCGGGTGACGGTACGACCACGGCGACGGTTCTGGGTCAGCGGATCTATCGCGAAGGCCTCAAGATGGTTGCCGCCGGTGCCAATCCCACCCTCATCAAGAAGGGGATCGACATTGGAGTTAAAGAATTGGTAACAACCCTCGGGACCATGAGCAAGGCTGTGTCCGGGCAGATGATCGCCCAGGTGGGCACAATCTCCGCCAACAACGACATGTCAATCGGCAACATCATTGCTGAAGCCATGGACAAAGTCGGAAAAGATGGCGTCATTACGGTAGAAGAGGGAAAATCTCTCGACACCACACTGGATTTCGTTGAAGGCATGCAGTTTGATCGCGGCTTTCTGAGCGCTTACTTTGTGACCGATGCGGATCGCATGGAAGTGGTGATGGAAGATCCCTTCATCCTCCTGCATGAAAAGAAGATTTCGAACCTGCGTGAGATGCTTCCGCTGCTGGAACAGATCGCCAAGTCCGGCCGCCCCCTGATGATCATTGCCGAAGATGTGGAAGGCGAAGCCCTGGCCACTCTGGTATTCAACAAGGTGCGTGGGATGCTGAACGTTGTGGCTGTGAAAGCCCCGGGTTTCGGTGATCGCCGCAAGGCCATGCTCGAAGATGTCGCCATTCTGACCGGCGGCCATGTGGTTTCTGAAGAACTCGGCATGAAGCTCGAGAATGTCACCCTGGACCACCTCGGTTCCGCGAAAAAGGTTACCGTGGATAAAGACAACACGACAATCGTTGAAGGTGCCGGTTCAGAAGATGACATCAAGGGACGTATTCACCAGATCAAGCGTCAGATCGAAGACACCACATCCGATTATGATCGCGAAAAGCTCCAGGAAAGGCTGGCCAAGCTCTCCGGAGGCGTGGCCGTAATCCGTGTGGGCGCGGCAACTGAAACGGAACTGAAAGAGAAGAAGGCCCGTGTGGAAGATGCCATGCATGCCACGAAAGCGGCTGTGGAAGAAGGTATTGTTCCCGGCGGCGGCATTGCCCTGCTGAAATGTGCCGATGCGTTGAAGAAGATGAAGCTTGAAGGCGACATGAATTTCGGCATCATGATTCTTCTCAAGGCCATTGAAGAACCCCTGCGCCAGATCACGGCCAATGCGGGATACGAAGCGTCCGCGATTATCGAAAAGGTTCGTCGTTCCCGTAATCTCAACTACGGATTCGATGCGCTGAACGAAAAATACACGGATATGCTGGAGGCTGGAATCATTGATCCCACCAAAGTGGTTCGGACCGCCATTCAGAATGCCGCGTCCGTAGGCGGCCTGCTGCTGACCACCGAAGGTCTGATCTCTGACATTCCTGAAGATGACAAGACTCCCCCCATGCCCGCTGGTGGCGGAATGGGTGGTATGTACTAAAACATATAAAACGAAAGATAAAAGGCCCCTCTTCGGAGGGGCCTTTTTTTTTATTCAAAAAAAATGTGGATTTCCTGTAAATTATGGTTGAAAATTGGGTATAAATTGGTATAATAATGTATTCAGAGTTGGGAAGTCGTCTAACGGTAGGACATATGCCTCTGGAGCATAGTATTGGGGTTCGAATCCCTGCTTCCCAGCCATTTTCCTTCTTATCATTCAACGAATCCAATGGGAAAGTTGACACAGGATTGTGATTTAAATATATTTTATCAGAGCGGCGCTATCGTCTAGGGGTTAGGACGGGTGATTCTCAGTCATCAAACCGGGGTTCGATTCCCCGTAGCGCTGCCAATTTCTTTAACTTCCTACAGCGCCGAACTGGGGAGGTGTCACCGGGATGCTTCGAGATTCTCAGCATGGTGCCACGTCCCGTAGCGCTGCCAATTTTCTTTTGTTTACCCTTCATTATCTTTTTCGGTTCTATTACGTTTCGTGTGGGTACACACACATTGGTGATTGGCAAGAAGTTGCGATAGAGAGTGCCCGCAGGGCATAAAGCATAAGCGAACGCAAACGGCAGGTTCCGGGGCCCCATGGGCTGAGGCAGGACGGCCGAAGGCAAAATGATGCCCCGGATTACATCCCAAACAACCACCGGGGTCATTTTAGTCCGCCAAAGACCGCAATGGGTCTGAACCGAAGTGGTGAGCGGTGACTTGTGCCCGAAAGGGCACTCTAATAAAGCCTTTCCCATTTTTCTAATTGTTATAACCTCTTAAACCCACACAAAATGGAA
>CAYVBC010000119.1:0-5634 GCA_964449545.1 uncultured Clostridia bacterium
GCGAACAGGACCAGGGCCAGGCCGAAACCGATGGCCGTGGCCATGGCGAATATCACTCCGGTCACCAGGTTGAACTCCGTGGACCGTCCCACGATCACTGCGATCCCCAGGATGGCGCAGTTGGTGGTGATCAGGGGCAGGAAAACGCCCAGGGCCTGGTAGAGGGGCGGGCTGACCTTCTTGAGAATCAGTTCCACCATCTGCACCAGGGAGGCGATCACCAGGATAAAACTCACGGTCTGCATGAATTCGATGTGCAGGGGAATCAGCAGGAGTTTCTGGATGAGGAAAGTAATCAGTGTGGCCAGGGTCATGACAAAAAGTACCGCGGCGCTCATGCCGGTGGCGGTCTTGACCTTGGTGGACACGCCCAGGAAGGGACAGATGCCCAGGAACTGCATGAGCACCACGTTGTTTACGAAAATGGCTCCGACGATAATCAGGAATATGCTCATGGTACCCTCCTCAGGCGAAACGGCGCTTGACCACGTTGATCAGCGCAATCAGGAATCCCAGGGTGATGAACGCCCCGGGAGACAGGATGAACAGCAGAATGGTGGTGGCTCCCTCGGGCAGGAAAGACCAGCCGAAGATGGCGCCGGCGCCAAGGATCTCCCGCACCGAGCCCAGCAGGGTCAGGGCGAAAGCGAATCCCAACCCCATACCCAGGCCGTCGACCACGGACTCCATGACCCCACGCTTGGAAGCAAATGCCTCGGCGCGGCCCAGGATCACGCAGTTGACCACGATCAGGGGAATAAATATTCCCAGGGCCTTGTGCAGATCCGGCACATAGGCGGCCATGCTCAGGTCGATGATGGTCACGAAGCTGGCGATCACCACGATGAACACGGGGATCCGCACCTTGTCGGGAATCAACCGTTTGAGCATTGAGATCACGGTGTTCGATCCCACCAGTACGGCCGTGGTGGCCAGTCCCATACCCAGGCCATTGATGGCGGAGCTTGTCACCGCGAGAGTGGGACACATGCCCAGCAGAAGGACGAATACGGCGTTCTCCTTGAAAAATCCCTTGGAAAACTCTTTCCACAATTTCATTTCTGTGCCTCCTGCTTCAGGGCGCTCAAGGCCTTGTTGAGGCCATCACAGAATGCCCGTGAACTGATGGTGGCCGCGGTGAGGGCGTCCACGTCACCGCCGTCTTTTTTCACGGTGGTTTTATATTCAGCCGGATCCTTTCCGGTAAACTGTTTCAAAAAGGAGGGTGACTCCATCTTCGTGCCCAGTCCGGGTGTTTCCGTCTGCCCCAGAACGGAGATGGCATTGATGTGCATATCACTGGTGAAGCCCACCATGAGCCGGACATCCCCGCCGAATCCCTTGCTGGAAAAGGTCTCCACCGCGGTACCCACGGGTTCGCCCCCGTGAGATGCGGGATAGAAAACCAGTCCGGGGAATTCCTTCCGGGTGATTTTCTCTTCGTATGGATTGTTGTCAAACTCAGGGAGCACTTCCTTGAGCGCTGCCAGTACTTTATCGATTTTCCCCTGGGCAATGGCATCCTTGGTCTGGGAGTAGGTGAATCCCAGCGCCAGGGCGGACACCACGCACACCACGGTCAGTACCACGACCATGTTGAAAAACGTGGAGGGGAGTTTCTTGCGGTCAGCCATGTTTCACCTCCCGGCCGAATCGACGGGGTTTACTCCATCCGTCGATGAGGGGCACGAATGCGTTCATGATCAGGATGGAATAGGAACAGCCTTCGGGATACGCGCCGAATAACCGGATCAGGCCGCAGATGAAACCGCCGCCCAACGCGAATATGATCTGCCCTTTCACGGTCATGGGGCTGGTCACCATGTCGGTGGCCATGAACCAGGCGCCCAGCATGGCGCCACCGGCCAGCACGTGAAACAGCGGATCCGCATATTTTTCCGGTTCCAGCATCCAGAACACCCCGGTAGTGGCGGCCAGAGAGGCCAGGTACACCACGGGAATGTGCCAGGTGATGATGCGGCGGTACAGCATGTAGATGCCGCCCAGAAGGACGGCCACGGCCGCGGTCTCACCAATGCATCCGCCAACCCGACCCAGAAACAGGTCCAGGTAAAAAGAGGTGGATCCCAGTCCGGTCAAGGCTTCGGTACCCCCTTCAGACAAGGCGCCCAGGGGCGTTGCCGCGCTGACCGCATCCACGCCCAGGGACCACACATTCTTGAGGGGTACCGGCCAGGTGGTCATGTGAACGGGAAAGGAGGCCAGCATGAAGGCGCGCCCCACCAGAGCGGGATTGAAGGGATTTTTACCCAGTCCGCCAAAAGCCATTTTGGCGATTCCCACGGCCACGATGGAACCCACGAGAAGCTGCCACCAGGGGATGGTGGCCGGCACGTTGAAGGAAAGCAGAAGTCCGGTCACAGCCGCTGAACCATCCAAGGCAGTGGTTTTCTGCTTCATCATGAATTTCTGGACCACAAATTCCGTGCCCATGCAGAAAAGCATACCGAGAACCACCACACGCAACGCATTCCAGCCGAAGTAATACAGGGAGGAGAGCAGAGCCGGGGTCAGCGCGATAACAACGCCCCACATGATTTTTTCAACGCGTTCATCACCCTTATCGTGGGGGGAGAGGGAGAGAATCAGCCTGTTGCTCATTTTTGCCTCCTTTCCGCCCGGATGCGCATCACGTTCGCTTTTCCGTACCGGATATAGTCAAGCAGGGGTCGGGAAGACGGGCAGGTGAAACTACAGGAGCCACACTCAATACAGTCCGCCGCAAAAGCCGCTTCACAGGCTTCGAAACGGTCTCGTTCCGCCAGTTTTTCCAGCAGCCAGGGCTCCAATCCCATGGGGCATACGGTCACGCACTTACCACAGCGGATGCAGTTCAGCGTTTCGCCACGCCGGGCATGGGCCTCGTCCAGCAGGACAATTCCCGATGTTCCCTTGGTGATCGGGATATCCATGGAAGGAACGGCTTTCCCCATCATGGGTCCGCCGCTGATCACCTTGAAGGTATCTTCCGGAATGGAAACTTCCAGTTTTTCCGCCATGCTCCGGGCTGGAATCCCGAGGCGACAGAGAAAGTTTCCCGTTCGTTCCAGGCCATGACCCGTAAGCGTCACCACCCGTTCCACAAGGGGCTTGTTTTTCTGGACAGCCTCGTATACCGCCAGAGCGGTTCCCACGTTGTTGACCACGCAGCCGACGTCCAGGGGTAACTTCCCGCTGGGAACTTCCCGGTTCAGCGCGGCCTTGATCAATTGCTTTTCCGCGCCCTGGGGGTATTGAACTTTCAAGGGCATGATTTCTATGCCTGCCATGGAACGCGCCTTGTGACGCATCAACTCGATGGCATCCGGTTTGTTGGCCTCGATTCCAATGATCCCCCGGGAAACCCCCGCGGCCTTCATGAGAATCTGAACACCAATGAGGATTTCATCCGGCCGTTCCAGCATGAGCCGGTGGTCGGAAGTCAGGTAGGGTTCGCACTCCACCGCGTTGATCAAGACCGTGTCGGCACTCTTCCCCGCGGGGAACATGTACTTGACATGGGTGGGGAAACAGGCTCCGCCCAATCCAACGATCCCCATCTCCTTGATGCGTTCCACGATGGCGGGGGCGTCCGCCTTGATTTCGCTGACCAGTTCCGGGGTGCGGTCGATCCCCGCCTCCCATTCATCACCCTCTACATCGATAATCACCGCCGGGCGGCGATAACCGGAAGCGTCAATCACCTCATCAATCTTGACCACGGTTCCGGATACGGAGGAATGAACATGGGCGGAAATAAAGGATCTGCCCTCACCGATTCGGGTTCCCACCCGCACGGTGTCTCCTTTTCCCACCACGGGAACGGCCGGGGCACCCAGATGCTGCCCCAGGTGAATACTCACCCTTTGGGGAAGATCCAATGGCTGGATCGCTTCACCCGAGGATATCTTGTTTTCAGGCGGATGAACACCGCCCATGGCAAAAGATTTCAATCTCATTTTGATCCCCGTTCTTCTGAGTTGACCGGTACCGGTTCGGCTGCGGGCTTTTTGGGTTTGGGTTTTACCGGCTCGAAGGTCGCCTGGATGGCCCCGGTGGGACAGACAGAAATACACAAGCCGCAGGCAATACATTTTTCCGGGTCAATATAAGCAAGCCGATTCTCAATGGTAATGGCCTGAATCTTCTCCGGGCAGGCTTTCACGCATTTGCCACAACCGATGCAAGCGGCTTTGCAGGCCTTCATGGCCACGCCGCCCACTTCCTGGTTCATGCATGCCACCCACACTCGGCGCCCCTTGCGTCCCAGGGGACGGATCTCAATCAGGTTCCGCGGGCAGGCCGTGACACAGGCGCCACAACTCACGCATTTTTCCTCATCCACTTCAGGGAGTCCTGTTTCAGGATTCATATGGATGGCATCAAAATCACAGGCCGTGACACAGTCGCCAAGCCCCAGGCACCCGTATGGGCAGCCGCTTTCCCCTGCAAACAGGGCGTGAGCCAGCACGCATCGTTCCGGACCATTGTATTCCAGTTTGGCCGGGGCCTTCTGCCGGGAGCCGCCGCAACGGACCACGGCCACGGTGGGTCCGGCCTCTTCCACGGCAAGACCGAGATATTCACCGATCCCCGCCATGGTTTCGTTGCCGCCGGGAGGGCAGTTCAGCCCACCCAGGTCCCCATTGTCCGCCGCACGCACCAGGGCTTCCGCCATGCCGCGACAGCCGGGATAACCGCACCCGCCGCAATTTGCGCCGGGTAGCATCTCGGTCACCACATCAATCCGGGGATCTTCTTCCACCTTGAACTTCTTGGCCACGACAAACAGGATCACAGCGGCGCCGGCGGCGACAAGCCCCAATACAATAATCGAATACAAGATTACCGGATTCACCATTCACCTCGTTGTATGGATTCTACCTTCGAACTGCGGAAAACTCGATTCCCCGCGCAAGTCGAGCACGCAAGGCGTAAACCATCAGGAAATAAGGTACCAGGCTTCCCAGGGCCAGCAGGCCCGCGGTCACCGGGTTCCCGGTCAGAGCATTCACGACCAGAAGAACGATCATGAGCAGAACGAAAGGCCCCAGGAACGCGACCCCTACGGCACGCCATCCGGCCCTCTCCTGCATGATGACGCGCACCGTGTCACCGGGAGTCAGCCCCTCGGTGGTAACCGCGTCGATGAACTTGTCCCGGGTGTCGGCCGCGGGGCACATGCTGCGCGCATGGCAGGCCGCGCAGGCCGACTGGGTGGTGATTTTTACCTGTACCCGGCCAACGCTTGCCGTGACAACCACGCCGTCATGGGATACGGTGGTAATACTGTCGGACAAATACGTTCTCCTGCTGAATGAACTGACAGAAATCAAAGGGAATAGAATAACGCATCAATGGGGAAAAATCAAGAAAAAGAGCGGGCCGGATTCAGGAATACCCGACATTGGACTCCCATTACGGTGAATCCAAGATCCATTCAGGGAATCGATTGACATTCAATTGGGAATCGGCGGACCTTCCCGGTGGGGGAAGGTGTGCCGGAGGAGGGACTCGAACCCTCACAAGGGTAAACCTCGTCAGATTTTGAGTCTGATGCGTCTGCCAATTCCGCCACTCCGGCAAGCGCAGACATTATAATGCCCGGCCCCTTCAGTGTCAACCATATCCCGG
>CAYVBC010000120.1:0-5539 GCA_964449545.1 uncultured Clostridia bacterium
GCCACATGGCCGGCCCCCCTTTTAATGGCGGAACGAATCAGATCCAGAATGAATCCACCGGGGAGATGGTGATGGTAATCGCGCAATTTTCGCAGATGTGAGGACGCGTCAATGGAAAACCAGCGATCCGGGCTCAAAATCCCTCTCCCAGCAGGTCGCGTGAGACCGCTTCCAGAATTTCGTCCGCCGTACGGGTCATGATAGTGGCCCGGTAGAGAGCATTTCTGAGAAGTTTGTACACCGCTTTCCCGGGGTGACGCGCATACAGGCGCGAGATGGCCAGGTACTCCGGATCCGTGGTGGAGAGGAGGAGTACTGGACGTCTCCAGAAACGCGGGGAGTAGATATTCAGGAGGGTAAGGTCGAGCCAGGTGGGTGGAGATGGCTTATGGGATTTGCCTTCCGCCACTGTAAATCCTATTTTTCCCATTCTTTTTCCCAGTTTGTGAAGACGCAAGATCAGGGGATCCAGGTCAGGATGGCCGGGTTGGAAGGGAGTCGTTCCCAACGCATGAATCCGGTCCAGATCCACAATGCCATGGACCAGGCGATAGATGGGTAGAAAATGAGTGCGATCACGGTCCAGAATCAGGTGTCGGTTGCGTTGGGCCAGTGGATTATCGGGGCGCGCGGAGTATAATCCACCCCGATGTCCCCGCTTCAGGGCATGGTGGAGAGAAAGTCTACGGCCGTTCAGCAGGGGCAATAGCCCCGATGTCCAGAGTCGGCTTTTCATGCCCCATTGACGGGGGAAGAGCAAGGCGCCCAACGCCATGCGGGAGAGCAGATGGTCCCGACCTCTCTGTGTATGGGCCTGGCGTGAGGCGTTACGGGATCGGATAACGCGAATGGCCAGGATCGTGAGTATTCCCAGGAACAACAGGGTGGAAAATGTGAAGAATATATTCCAGAGTGGTACACCCGGAGGAGGTGAAGATTCCGGCATCGCCCGTGAATCTTCCCGGGGGGCGGGCGGTTCCGTTCCTCCGGACAGGTCCATGATCCTCCAGGAACCATCATGGTATTCGGCCCATGCGTGGAGCCGGGGAAGCAGGTTTCCATTTTCAGCGATCCACCCCACGGCCAATCGGGCCGGTACTTGCATTTTTCTTAACAGAAGGACGGCGAATCCATTGATCACATCGCAATCTCCTCTGCCGATTTCCAGTACCCTGTCCAGCCATTTCGTCTTCAGGGATTCGCTAAACAACCGGGAGGTTTCAGCCCCGGAATCGGGTATCAGCGTGGCAGAGACGATCCGGCCCACCGCGTCCACCTTTCGGATCAGGGGCGCCTGTGCCACTCGTGACAGTTCCATCCCGGTTGGGGAATCCGATAAGAGATGCGGTGGAATTTGCGTGTAGTGGATGAATTCCCGCGCTGAAAGGGTGAAATTACGGCCGGGTACCCTGCAATCGTAGGTCAACTCTCCCCCTCCGGGGGGAAGAAAAAGGCGATATTCTCCCTCCCCACGCCGCAGTTGCCTGGAGGGGAAAACACCATTCCAGCGCATGCTGTGGGGATCAATCTCTCCAAGGGCCGGATGGGGGAGCGCGAGGGTGGCGCCTCCCCGTGTCCGAAGGGTTACGGATAGAATCCGGGAAGATGTTTCAATAGCAGATGCGGGCGACGCTTTCCGGGCTGAGCGGATAAATCCCTTTTCGGAATGGTATTTTGATGCGGCAAAGAGACGGAAGTATTGGTTTCCCGAAGGCGAATAGGTCAGCATCGGGGGGCGGGGCAACTGATGCTGCAACGCAACCTCCGCTCCGTCATAGCGGAAGGCATTCACATTCAGTATCGGATCCGAATCGGGCACCCTACCGGATCCCAGGGAGTTGAGGATGCCAATTTCCACGGGAATCAGAAATACCAGGATGAGGATAACCTGCAGCCATATGCGTCCACGAAGTCGGAGTGCCATGGCCTCCGCCAGGTCACGGATCCGGTTGATCCGTCCCCGGGCCCCGGCCGAGTCCAGGACATGATTCAGCAATCCGGATAGAGCCCGCTCTCCTTTGTGGCGGTACTCGGCCAGGCGGGAATCATGGAGGGCGTGGCGGCGCGAGAGGTCCACCCGCAGATCCGATATTTCCATCCAGATCACCGGATACAATCCATCTGAAGAGATTCCGGTGGCGCGTTGGCGGTTGTTCCCGTTTCCCAGCTCTTCCAGCGATGTGCCCTTCCATACCGGTAGTCCTCCGGAAAAAAGTCGAACTTCAGGATGTTCCCCCAACGCGGCCGCCCCCCGGTACTTCCGGCCATGAAAGCTTTTGACCGGGGTTCCCGGCGGTTTCAATGGCGTGGAAATCCGTTGTCCGTTCACAAATACCGGAAGCCGGCCCCGGTGAGGGCGAATCCGCTGCAGCCATGAGCAGTATCTGCGGGCGGCCACCATTACGACATGGTTGAATTCACCGGAATCGGAGAATTGCGCGTCGCGGATCATTCTGATCCGGGTTCCCTTTTTCAGGTCCGGAGAAGGCCGCATGTTCACTCTGAAGCGGGCGTCCACTTCCAACGCCCAGGCCTTTCGATGGTGGCTGGATTGAATCACCAGTAACCGGGGATGAAATCTCCATAGGGACCAGAATCCGATTCCGAAGCGGCCGGCCGTCCCGATACGATTTTCCTTGGATGAGGAATAAAAACGAAAAAGATATTTCCTGGCCGTGTCCAGGGACATACCGTGCCCATCATCTTCGAATTCAAGGAATTCCCGGTCCCGGGAGTCACGCCCTGTTCGGATATGAATGCACGCTGCCCCGGCATCGCGGCTGTTCTGAGCCAGCTCCCGAATCAGCAACCAGGGGTCCGGTCCGTATTCCCGGAAACCATCTTCAATCCAGCGGAGAATCTCCGCTTCGGACAAAGTGGGAAATTCCGAATCCTGTGTCATGTTCACCATTTTTGCATACCCCTCGGATCTTGTCCATGTATCGCTTGACTTCGCATTGCCGGAAGAGTACAGTGGCCCTAATGTACCTGTTTCGGTTTCAATAGGAACGGTGTCTGGAGGTAGAAGATGAAACGCATGCTGTTGCTTGGCGTATTGGTGGTACTGCTGGTTTCTACAGCCCCTGCTGGTGAATTGCGGGGAATTTCCATGCCGGATCAGATCACGGTGGAAGGGCAAACCCTGGTTCTCAATGGGATGGCCTTGAGAAAAAAGATGATTTTCAAGGTGTACGTGGCGGGTTTATATCTCTCCCAGCGGGAATCAGACGGAGAAAAGGTTCTGGCCAAGGATGGAATGCGTCGGACTGTCATGCAGTTCATGAGAAGCGTGAGCGCGAAGAAGGTGAATGGGGCCTGGTATGAGGGATTGGAAGCCAATACTCCCGGCTATTCCGCTGATCTGAAGAACCGCTTTGACACCCTGGCGCAATATATGGAAAATGTAAAGAGCGGAGAACAACTGGTTTTTACCTACATTCCGGAAAAGGGGACGGAGGTCCAGGTCAAGGGTACGGTCAAGGGGACCATTGAAGGTAAAGATTTCGCCGATGCCCTCTTTTCCTGCTGGATCGGGAAAGAACCGGGGCCCGGCGAAGGATTTAAAAACGCTCTGCTCGGTCACAAAGACTGACGCCCACCCCCCCCTGAACCGGGGCGGAATGTATACAAACCGCCCCATTGTGATTCTCACGAGAACCGGTCGGCATGCTGTCGTCTGATGGGAATGCGCTCAGTTTTCGGAAAGGACCTCTTCGTCGTACAGGGTTTCAAAATGAAGCTTATGCTGGGCTTCTTCCGCGGCCAGGCGTAAAAAGAGTTTCTGCGCCTGGGCGTCATCAATACTGCCCGCCATCTCGACATAGAGCTTTTGCGCGGATTCTTCTCTTTTCATCGCAATGGTGATGATGTCTTCGAAATTCATGTCCGCCGTGGGTGGTGACTCCACCAGGTAGTCGCTGATCTGAAGGTTCTGGATCCGCGGCACATCGATTCGGGACAGGTCTGATTTGCGGATATTCTCAAGCATCGCCACATGACCCTTTTCCATCTCTTCGAATTCCCGCAGCAATTCTCGTTGAGACTCGAAGCGTACCATCTTCTGCAGATCCTGGTAGAATTTAATCGCGTCCACTTCCCGTTCCACGGCGAAGTCGATAATTTCATCAAATTTTTTCAGTTCCATGCCGCCCTCCTCTGCTTCCAGTGTATCCTGAGCTTCGCGCCCGATACCCAATCCGGGCCTGTATTATAATTAATGCGGAGTGGGATTGCAATTCGTGATGACCGGCAAATCTGTTTGACTTTTACGGATTGAGCCGTTACCATGGGTCTAGCCTTTCAGGATACGGAAAATCATTATGGAACGACTGCCACAGATTCCCGGTTACCAGGTGGAATATCGTCTGGGCGAAGGAGGCATGGCCAAGGTCTACTTCGGCCTGCAGAAAAAACTCAATCGCAAGGTGGCCATCAAGGTGATGGAGTCGTTTCTGTTAAAGGATGAGAACTTCTCCCGCAGGTTTCTGAAAGAAGCGGAAACCGCGGCCAACCTGAACCACCCGAACATCGTTACCATATACGATGTGGGTCAGGTAGGCGAAGACTATTACATGGTCATGGAGTATTTGGAAGGCACTCTGAAGGATCGCATCCAGCGCATGAAAGATCAGAAGCGCGCCCTGAAGCCTTCCGATGCGGTTATGATTATGAAATCCATTGCCGCGGCGCTGGCCTATGCCCATGAGAACGGGTATATCCATCGCGACATCAAACCCGATAACATCATGTTCCGTAATGGAGAAACCCCGGTCCTGGTGGATTTCGGGATCGCCAAGGCGATCGGCGCAACCACCAAGTTGACCAAGACCGGTATGTCCATTGGAACACCCCACTATATGAGTCCGGAACAGATCCGGGGATTGGAACTGGATGGACGTGCTGATCTCTACAGCCTCGGGGTTCTGTTTTACGAGATGCTGACCGGAGAGGTTCCCTACAAGGCCACGGACTATATCGCTGTGGTGATGAAACACCTCAATGAACCGGTTCCTGAATTGCCGGGCGCGCTGGCGCGATACCAACCTCTGTTGAAACAGCTCATGGCCAAAGATCGTGAGATGCGCCTCGCCGGTGGCCGGGACCTGATCCATCGCCTGAATCATCCCGAATCCCTGCCGGAACCTCCGGGAATGCCGGAGGTCCCGGTGGAGCCCACAATCGTCTCTCCCCTGGTTCGGAAAGAATCGATCCACTCCATGGACTTCTCCGCCGGAAAAAATGGGAAGAAGCCGGGGCGGAAGTCGCGCAGAGTCGCCATGCTGGTGGTTCTGCTGGCCGTGGCCGTTACCGCGCTGCTCGCTGTTCTGAAGCCTTGGGAAAAGAGCGCGACCGAATCAGGAACTGTCCCCATCGCATCGAATCAACGGAGTATGCCGGATCCTTTTGCGGATTCGGTGAAGGAATCAGAAGACCCTGCCCCGTTGGCCATGAACACGGAAGACAGTGAAGCGAAAGAAACGGTGAAAAGGACTCCCGTTTCAAACCAGCCGGAAGCGGGAGAGGGAAACCCCACGGTGAA
>CAYVBC010000121.1:0-2546 GCA_964449545.1 uncultured Clostridia bacterium
GAAGAGCCGGACACTCAGACACAATCTGAGACACCCGTCCAGGAAACACCACCACCACCGCCCCCCAAAAAAGAGGTCGTTACGGAAGGACAGATCGCCACAAGTGTGGACACAATGCCGGTTGCGGTTTCCACGCCATATCCCAAACTGAAAAGCAAGTTACTGCGTCGTTTGAAGAAGGACGTGACCGTGGTCATCAGTTTCCTGGTGAGCCATAAAGGAAATGTGGAAAGAATTAAATTCATTCGCCGCTCCGGGCATTCTGACATCGACATGCAGATCGCCAGTACCATTTCCGGATGGACCTATCGTCCAGCAATGAAGGACAATGTGAAAGTCAAAATTTGGCAGACCAAATCACTGACCATAAAAAAATAAGGAGACCAAAAGATGCCGGAACTCAAATCCGAAGACAAGTCATTTTATGAATCAACCCTCCGCGAAGCAAAAAAGAAGATCGAGATAATCGATGCCAAGGTGGAGGAAGAACTGGCCCGGGTCAAACAGCTCATCAGTGAACTCCAGGAACAGAAGAAAGCCGTGCGCCAGATTTACGATGGCGCAGCCGTGATTCTCGATGCGCCCAACGAGTTTGAAGAAGAGGAAAACGCCTAGCGATAACTGCTTTTTCTGCAAAAGTTCCATGAATTATGTTGAGGCATGCCACTATCTGGATTCTGTTCGCGATCAGGGTGCAAAGCTGGCCCTGGATAACATTCAAAACCTGATCGACCATCTTCCCTTCGACCTTTCCACCATCCGATTCATTCAGATCGCCGGCACCAATGGAAAAGGATCCACAAGCCATTTCACGGCATCAATTCTGCGGGCGGCCGGTGAACGTACCGGTCTGTTCACCTCGCCTCACCTGCAGACCATCCGTGAAAGAATCATGGTCAACGGAGAGGAGATCTCTCCCGCTGAATTCGGCATTTCCATGACAGCCATCCGGGATATCTCACGCGACCTGGTGGATCGGGGCACAATCGCCCACCTGCCCACCTATTTTGAGCATGTGTTCCTTACAGCCCTCCATTACTTCCATACCCGCAAAGTGACCGCGGCCGTTATGGAAGTGGGGCTGGGCGGAAGGCTGGACGCAACGACCTCCCTGACACCCGTGGTGACCGCCATCACCAATATTTCATACGACCACACAAAAACCCTCGGCTCCAGCCTCAGTGAGATCGCAAGGGAGAAAGCTGGAATCATAAAGCCCGGTATCCCCCTGGTCTGCGGATGTCCGCCACGCACAGTGTCAAAACGTGTGATTGAATCAATCTGTCATGAAAGAGGCGCGCCGTTTCAGCAGGTCACCCGCTCCCGGGACGACCTGGAAGTGAAACCAGCGGAGCCGGGCTATGAGTGCACATATCATTCCAGAGAAAAAACCCGCCACTTCTTTGTGCGCATGAATGGGATTCACCAGGCCCGCAACGCAGCCACCGCGATACGGGTGGCGGAGTCGTTCTTTAGCGAATCCCGCCTCCTTGAGGATTCCGCGGTGGCTCAGGGCATTTCATCCACCCGGGTTCCCGGAAGGATTGAACATATTGAGAGTACCCCCCCCATCCTGATCGATGGGGGCCATAATGAGGCCGGGACAATGGCACTCAGCCGTTTTTTACTGGAACGCGACTTGCGAAACCTGACCCTGATTTTTGGTGTTCTCAGAGACAAGAAATACCGCCGCATGGTATCTCTGCTACGCCCGTATATCTCCCGCGTCATCGTTACGGAACCGGTGTCAAACCGGGCATTGCCCGCGGAAAAAACGGTCCGATGCTTTCCCGCATCCCTTTCACCCACCATTCAACGGGACTATCCAAAGGCCCTCCAGGCCGCCCGTGCCGTCGGTCAGCCGGTCCTGATCACAGGCTCATTGTACATGGCGGGAACCATGCGATCCCTGATTCTCGGAGAAAAACCATGAAAAATGAAAAATTCCAACAAGTGGAAAGTCAATACCAGGAATTGAAATCCCAGAGGGAAGGGGGTGAGATATCCGTAGCCCAGCTCAAACAGGCATTGAAAAAGCTGATGATCGTTGATGATCGGGGTCACTACTGGATGATCGGGGGAAAAACCGGCCGCTGGTACCGTCATGATGGCGGCCAGTGGATCGTGGACGATCCCGCGTCCCTGACGCAGCCACTGGAATCTCCGGTCCCCACGCCCGAAGTACGTCTGAACCCATCCGCAGAAAAATCCGGCGTTTCAACCATGCCCCGGGAGCAGACAGCGAACTGCAGGGTCTGTGATGCGGTGATTCCAGCTGAAGCGGAATACTGCCCCGCATGCGGTGCCAACCAGAACGAAATTGCCCAGGTCCGCACCACACCTCATACCGATTTTGGACGATCCGGTGAAACGGTACTTCAGTTGCGTTCCATCCGACCCTTTTCAATGCTCTTCCTCCTCGGAGGATTCGGATTGATCCTGGGTGTTGTCCTGGGGGCTTCCTTCGGCATTTTCAATATCCTCGGAGACCTGATCTACCAGTTCCCCAGAATGCTTCAGGAAACGAGAGGAAAGGTACAGGGAGG
>CAYVBC010000121.1:2646-5472 GCA_964449545.1 uncultured Clostridia bacterium
CGGCACTGATTCAAAATCGGTTTCGGTTTTTCAGCCCGCGGAAATGACTTTCATCGTCTGTTCCGCGATCTCCAGCTCTTCATTGGTGG
Organism: uncultured Clostridia bacterium; assembly: GCA_964449545.1. GTDB lineage: Bacteria > Acidobacteriota > Aminicenantia > UBA2199 > UBA2199 > UBA876. The sequence goes on from CAYVBC010000121.1 coordinate 2,736, forward strand.
GAATAACCATGACTGTCACCGGTGAACCCTGCGCGGAGATCACGCCATACGTCCCTTGCAGGGCACGGTTTCGTTCACGGTCCAGGTGAACGCCCAGAAAATCGAAGTCCTCCAGCACGGACTCCCGTAACCGGACATCATTTTCACCGATTCCCGCGGTAAACACCAGTATATCCGCGCCGTTCATGGCCGCGATGTACGCGCCCAGATATTTGCGGATGCGGTACACCAGGACTTCAATCGCCAGTCTGGCGTGTTCATCGCCTTCATCGGCCCTGGAATGGATGTCCCGTAAATCCGAACTCAGCTGGGACACTCCCTGCAGACCACTTTTCTTGTTGAGAATCCGGTCCATCTCATCCGCTCCGATTCCCTCGTTCCGCATGAGAAAGAGAGGGATCGCCGGGTCGATATCGCCGCAACGGGTCCCCATGATGACGCCTTCCAGGGGGGTAAACCCCATGCTGGTATCAATGGATTTCCCATTCTTGACGGCAGCAATGGAAGAGCCGTTCCCCAGATGGCAGGTGATGATCTTAAGGTTTTCAACCGGTTTGCCGAAACGCCGGGCCGCCTGCCGGGCCACATAATCGTGTGAAGTCCCATGGAATCCATACCTGCGGATGCCATACTTTTCATAATACTCGAAGGGAATGGCATACATGTACGCACACCGGGGCATGGTCTGATGAAAAGCCGTATCAAATACCGCGGCCATGGGGACTTTGGGAAGAATGCGGCGACACGCCTCAATCCCAGTGATATTCGGTGGGTTGTGCAGCGGTGCCAGGGGGATACAATCCTTGAGTGCATCCATGACGGGATCCTCAATCACCACCGTACTCTGGAATTTCTCTCCGGCGTGAACCACCCGATGCCCAACGGCATCGATTTCGGAATAGTCACGAATCACCCCTTCATCGGGATCCGTAAGGCGATTTACAATCAGATTAATCCCTTCATCATGATTTCTGACCGGTTTTTCCAGAGTAATTGAATGGAGGCTGGTCTTGTATTCCAGCCGCGAGCCGGTGATCCCGATTCGCTCCAGAAGACCACGGGCCAGAACTTCCCGGTGCTGCATGGAAATCAATTGGAACTTTATGGAGGAACTGCCGCTGTTGATCACCAGTATTTTCATTGTTTTGCCTCTTTGACTCATATTTCAGGTAGTCTCATATTATACGCCCTAATCCACATGATTCAATATCCTTTGCCGTTTTTCCATTGAACTGGGAAACAGGCTGTGCTATTTTTTCTCTCAGGAGGAATCCATGCTGATCGAAGCCATCCGGCAAAGGAGATCCATCCGCCGATACGCGGACCGCCCCATTGAGGCGGAAAAACTGGATCAGATTCTGGAAGCGGCACGCCTGGCCCCCACGGCCAAAAACCGTCAGGACTGGCGCCTGGTGGTGGTGGATGACCCCGCGTGCAGGGAGCGCCTGTTCTCCGCCGCCCTGTCACACCAGCCATTCACCGCACTGGCCCCGGTGATCCTTGCGATATGTTCACTGAATCCGGAATATGTGATGCGCTGTGGTGTTTTTGCATACCCCGTGGACCTGGCCATCGTACTGGATCACCTGTCCCTTCAGGCCACACGGGAAGGGCTGGGAACCTGCTGGATTGGATCCTTTGACCAGGAACCCGCCAGAACCGCCCTGGGAATCCCCGAGGATGTCGTGATTGTCCAACTCATGACATTGGGCTATCCCCTTGAAACACCCCCGCCACGCCCCCGCAAACCAATCAGTGAATTGATCTCCCGCAACGGTTGGATATCGCCTCAGTCGATACCGTAAACCCGGTGCATCTGCACACCCAGCCGGATTCCTGCAATTCCTGCAACCCGGCACATATCATACATCTCTCGGGTTCTCTCCATTCCCTCGGGGTTAAGTGCATCCGGTTGGAGAAAAATCGGCGGCCGCGGATATTTTTTCCTGAGATCATTCACAATTCCACATTCCAGCCGGGGAGTAACAACAAATTTGAACTCAGCCGCCCGTTCGCCCAGGCGCGAATCCACCCGGAAATGGGAAGCGGGTTTTGGAGAAATCGTCCACCAGTGAACCGCCAGATCCTGAAAATGAATTCCATTGGTCTCTACAGCCAGGAAAAGTCCTTTCCGGATCAACGCATCCACCAGGGCGAACAGATTCTGTTCCAGAGGCTCTCCTCCGGTTATCACCACCTGTGAATTCGGGAAACGTCGGCGAATTTTTTCCACCTGCTCCATCACCTCGACAACGGACATGGAGGTTCCGCCGGATAGCGCATGGGGAGTATCACAGAAAGAGCATCTCAGGGAGCAACCGGCCAACCGGATAAATATGGCGGCCTCCCCCATGCGGCTTCCCTCTCCCTGGGCGGAAGAGAATATCTCACAGATCTTCAGAATAACGGGCTCCCGCATTTTCCGATTCCCATACCATTACGTCCACCACCGGGAACTCCTTTTTCAATTCTCCGTAAAAATACCTTGCCAGGTTCTCTGCGGACGGTGGGCCGGGGATCACCTCGTTCAGGAGCTTGTGGTCAGGCAGGATCTCACGCAGTTTCTCCCGTACCCGGGTGAAATCAAAGCTGATTCCCGCGCGATCCAGCCGCTTCCCCTTCAACGTGACCTCCACCTGAAACGTATGTCCATGCATGTTTTCACATTTCCCCTTGTAATGCTCAAGGTAATGTGCCGCGGAGAACTTTTCTTTAACCACCAGTTGCCAGCTCATAG
>CAYVBC010000122.1:0-5472 GCA_964449545.1 uncultured Clostridia bacterium
CTCAATGTGTCGTCCAGATACTGCACCAGATATACCTGATCTCCGCGACGTTCCAGGAGCATGGCTCCCTTTTCCCCACGGTGCGGGTAGGGAGAGACGAATACAACGCCATGATGCCATTGGATACGACCCTGCTTCACCTTCACCAGGGCTTCCCGCGGAAAGGGAGCGGGAAGCCTCTCACCACGGGAATAGCGACCGGCCAGGTCCAGGGCGCGTGCCCGGATTTCCGAGATCCGTCCGGACAGTTCTGAATTGCTTTCCTTCACCAGTGACTGGACCAGGGCGATGGTATCCGCGGAAGTACGGGTACTCTCCGGCCATAGCGCCACCACACCCGCCGCGGCCAGCATGAGGATGGCCAGGGCGGGAAGCGCTAGAGTTTCAAGCCTTTTACGTAGTAAAGCTTCCATTCCGGGGCTCGCCTGATGAAGAATATGAACTTGTAAATCACGGTTCGCTGAAATCGCCGATGCCTGAATTGAACATTCAGGGATTGGATGGCGTAATTCTCTTCAATGTAGTTGGACGCCCATTCCATCCGCCGGATCTCGTAATCACTCATTTTACTGGAAAACTCACGAATAAAACGAGGCGCTCTCAAAAATCCATTCAGAGAAAACGGTTCTTCCATCTTCAGTGAGATCCGCTCCGTGCATACCGTACGAATGTTGGAAAAATCCCGGGTCATGAACGCATCCTGGATCGGTTGAAGAAGCAGAAACTGCTGCACGGCTACGGCTAAAGCAATCCAGATTCTCATGACCCGCGACCTCCTCGCCCAACCGCCTTAATAATGGATCAAGGCATTAACGGGGTATTCCCGGATACATTCACGACCCTTCAGGAAATCCAGTTCAATCAGGAATTCCACTCCCACCACCTCTCCCTTCAGACGTTCCACCAGTCGTATGGTCGCCAGTGCGGTACCCCCCGTTGCCAGCAGGTCATCCACAATCACGATACGATCATCCGCAGAGATGCAATCCTTGTGGATTTCCAGGGCATTGGTTCCATATTCCAGGGTATATTCTTCCCGGATCACTGCAGCCGGCAGCTTCCCCGGTTTTCGGGCCAGGATCAGACCGCATTTCAGTTCACGGGCCATGGCGCCGCCGAATATGAACCCCCTGGACTCAATGGCCAGAATCTTGTCCACTTTCTGGTTTGAATACCGTGAAGTCAACCTTTCGATCACCGTATTGAACGCGTCTACATCCATCAACAGTGGGGTAATGTCTTTAAAGATAATTCCGGCTTTGGGGAAATCGGGTATATCCCGAATCGTGTTTTCCAGATCCATAACGACCTCCTGTAGAGACGATACCATCTTACCGCCAATTCCAGCGAAAAACAATCGCGCCGGAACTTCAGTGAATTCGTTTTCTCAGGGACGCGGGGACTTCCAGGTCATGTCTGAGCAACAGGTCTTCACGAATCAGGATCTGTTCCACTGTTCCGGATTCCACGATCCGTCCATGGCTCATCAACAAAACCTTCCCGCAGATCTCCGCAACCAGTTCCAGGTCATGGGTGGCAATGATACGCGTCGCCTCCAGGGCACGAATCCGTTCCAGCATGCGGCGGCGTGAACCGGGATCCAGGCTCACCATGGGTTCGTCCAGGACCACCACCTCCGGTTCCATGACCAGGACCGTGGCCAGGGCGGCCTTCTTTTTTTCTCCCAGGCTCAGGTGAAGGGGAGAGCGGTCATGCATATCCCACAGGCCCATTTCCCGAAGAACCGCTTCCGCGCGCTCCAGCGCCTGGTGGACCGCCATCCCGAAATTCAGGGGCCCGAACATCACATCATCCAGGAGGGTGGGCATGAACAACTGATGATCCGGATTCTGAAACACCATGCCCACCCGGGCACGCAGCGCCTTCAGGTTCCCCCGGGTTACGGGGAGTCCGGTCACTTTCACCTCTCCCTCTCCCCGGAATACACCGTTGAGATGCTTCAGAAGGGTGGACTTTCCCGCTCCATTGGGACCGATGATTCCCAGACATTCATTCCGTTCCACCTGCATATGGATGGATTCCAATCCCCGGGTTCCATCGGGATAGAAAAAATTCAAATCCCGGATCCGGATCACCGCTTCATTTACCATAGGATCATTACTCCCAGAACTGTCATACAGAATCCAGCGAGAAAAACCCATTCACCCGGGCGGACCGGCGGGCGCTCCAGCGTCAGTGCAGCGCCCGTATATCCCCGCGACACCATGGCCATGTGAATCTGAGAATGTGAATCCACAACCTGGGTGAGGAAATGACGGATCAGGGGTGAAAAAAGCGCGATTCTCCTGGAAAGGGGGATTCGCTGAGCGCTTCTCGCCCGTACCGCATCCATCGTGGCGCGCGCGTTTTTCGCGATCCGCCCCATGAAATGGATAGCCAGTGTAATCATGGAAAAGGCCAGTCCCGGAATTCTCAACTGGTGAAGCGCTCGGATAAAGTCGAGCGTTCCGGCACCACCCCATATCACTGCCGCCGCAGCGACAACCGCGACAGTCCGGACCATCACGTTGATGACCACAAGATCCGACGAACGGTTCCCGGTTGTACCGAAAAGCCATACCATGAGGGCCAGAAATAAAAGTATCGGCATACTGCGCAACAACATTTTCATGGCATTTCGCAGGGGGACGATACCCGGAGGAACCAGTGCCAGCGCAAGAACCATCAGAACGATAAAACGCCACCACTGCCCCTGTGGCAGAATGACAATGGCCAGGTAGATGATACAGAAGCAGAGCAGTCTGATTCCAGGTCCCGGGGGCCAGAATTTCGGAGCCGAATGATTCTTCACTACTCACTCCACCACGGGCAGCCGGTCCAGCCGTGATTGCAGGGCATGAATCAGCGGAGGCAGGGATACCGCCATGATCAGAATCCCGGGGGCGCCCCGAATCACGGAAATCAGGCCCAGTACGCCGGAGGGGAGTTCCAGCCATCGGGCCACGACAAGAACGGCCCCCAGCAATACCAGCCTGTCACAGAGCAACACCAGCAGCAGTGTCACGGTGATTCCCCATTTCAACCGCCGACGGAAAATATGGATCGCCAACACCATGACCGCGCCTTCCAGCATCATGATCCAGGCAATGGGTGGAAAAAACGGGGGCATTCCAGTCAGGACACCGGATACAACGGGAGACAGGGTGCCCACAAGCAGCGCAACCGGAACGGATACCAGGAAGCCGGCCATGATGACCGGGGGAAACATGGGAAGAAATTCACTCCCCATTCCGATGGCGTGAAAAACAATGGGCAGGACCAGTGCCGTGGCCATGAAAAGCGCGCCCAGAAGAATATCTCTTCCGGAATAGGAAACAGGTCGCAGGGTTTTCCCTTCTGAATTTTCGATCATTCGCATCTCATAAGGATACAGATACGCGGTTCACAGCGCAAGGTTTGCATTTGACTGCGATTCCCTCTCTCTGATACTCTGAATTCGGAAATTTCAGTTGAATCCCGAGAACCCGGATCTTTTCATGAAAGCCATTCTGAAAAAAGAGGAAAAGCGGTTGCTGGCATTCCTGAACGCTTCAGCGTCCGAACCCACCCTTCTGGTCTGCGATTTCGATGGCACTCTGTACCGGGGAATATTTCCTCCACTGGGGCGCGGTTTTTCCGCGGCCGACCTGGGGGTGCTGCTCTGCTTCTCCAGATCTCCGGCCCGGGCAGTGCGCGTTGCGTTCTCCATGTTCCGTCTCATGATCCTGCTGGCGCGTCTGCGGTATCGATATATCCGCGGACGTATCCCCATGTCCCGGATGGATCGAATCATGGTTCATTTTTTTGTTCGCTGGGTTATGCAACGGATTCCCCCGGAAGATATCGAGCGGGCCTCCCGACGCATCAGTCGATTCACATACCCCGCGGCACGCAGCTGCCTGAAACGGATCTCCCATTACATTCACGGTGCCGCCATCGTATCCAAGGCTTTCGAACCGGTACTGAATGCCGTGGCGGACCGTCTGTCACCCCTGGTACCTGGAGGATGGATCACTCATGGCGTCCGGGTCGCGTCCCATTCTCCGGTTGACATTGACCGTGACGCTTCCGTTCTGAGTCGCCAGGACAAACAGGATCGCATGCATCGACTCCTGGATCACTTTCCATGCGTCACCCAGGTCATCGCGGTGGGAAACTCGGAAGACGATATCGGACTCATGGAAGGCGCTCGCGATCATCTCAATCCGGATAAAATTTTTCTTATTGCCATCCATTCCAGGGACATGGGGATCCGCTCCGCATGTAACCTCAACCTTCGCAACTGGCGGGCCCTGCTCCGTCTGCTGAAACACCTGCCTTCCACTCCGGATGACCCCTTACCGAAACGCCCATTCAAATCGGGTTGACTTTTTATTCCCCCACTCATACAATTTTCCCGTTACCATCAAGAAGGAGGGGAAATTGAATCAAGTAAAAAAAAGCAAAGGCAAACTCGCGAATGGAGAAGGACATCTTTTCGGTGTTCGGATTCTGGAAAAATTGTATGACCTGTTGAAAGGGTTGCTGAATGAGAAAGTTCTCCAGTTCTCCACCACATGGGCGGGCCGCATCGGCCATTGGGCCCTGGTGGCGGCCGCCGGCCTGGGCTTCCTGTTTTCCTTTATTTTCTCCATCCGGGTAAACACCTTTGATGCGTTTCTAATCGGCATCGCCTGGTTTCTGATTGTTTTTGTGATTCAGTTCACGGTACAACGCTTCCTGAACGCCGGTCGTACCCTGATCACGAACAACCCCAGCCGACTGGCTTCAAAGGCATTTCTGGAATGCGTCGCTTTCCTCGCCGCCATTGGCGGCGTGGTCACCCTCATCATGTCCATAATCACCGCTGTTCGCGTTGGCAGCATTACCCCGTTCCTGAGCGGACTTGGCGGCTTCGTATTCCTGGAATTCCTCGCCATGATCACCTTTCATCCCGACACGATCACCATGGAGATTGTCAAGGAAACCACGGCCGGACAGGAGGCGCTGGGCATCATCACCTACGCCCTCAAGGCCCTGATGCGGCTGGTCCCGATCGTATTCGGAGTAGGCGTCCTGATCTTCACCATCTTCATCCTGATTGACGGAATCGGACTGTTCGGCAACGAGATGAAAACCATGATCGCCTGGAGAAAGCTGCAGATGCACGGATCACAGATCCTGACTATCGCAATGATTCCGTTCCTGAGTTATATCTTTTTCGTTCTGCTCTACCTGGTGGTGGACGTTTTCCGTGCCATTCTTTCCATCCCGGAAAAACTGGACAAACTGAGCAAATAGTTCCCTTGTCCACCGCTAAGACAGGGAAAATGATGACTTGAGGAGGAACGAATGGGAAATTCTCAGCCATTTCTTGAACTGATTCGACGTGCGGCGACCGATCTCCCCCCGGATGTGGAAGCGGTATTGAAGAAAGCACTCGGGAGTGAGGCCGCCGGTTCTCCGGCGGCTGATGTGATGAGCACAATCCTG
>CAYVBC010000123.1:0-4251 GCA_964449545.1 uncultured Clostridia bacterium
TGTGGGTTTACGAGGTTATAGCAATTAGAAAAATGGGAAAGGCTTCAGTAGAGTGTCCTTTCGGGCACAAGTCACCGCTCACCACTTCGGTTCAGACCCATTGCGGTCTTTGGCGGACTAAAATGACCCCGGTGGTTGTTTGGGATGTAATCCGGGGCATCATTTTGCCTTCGGCCGTCCTGCCTCAGCCCATGGGTCCCCGGAACCTGCCGTTTGCGTTCGCTTATGCTTTATGCCCTGCGGGCACTCTCTATCGCAACTTCTTGTTAATCACCAATGTGTGTGTACCCACACGAAACGTAATAGAACCAAATTTTTATACTTTTATCCTCCGTCCCCAGAGTTCATCCGCCCATGACCCGGGCGCCGAAGAATCCCAGCAGGCCAAGGACCAGTGATTTGAACAACAGGTACCCCAGCGCGATGGACAGGCAGCGTCGTTTCCCCATTCCGGACCATTCAGACACTCCCAGGGCAACGGCCACAACGAACCAGATCGTAAAAATGTCCATCTGGCCTAGAATGTGAGCCACAGGGCCATCCCATCCACCCAGGCGCAGCCATCCGCCCGGTCCGCTCCAGGATTGGAAAGGGATCCCCAACAGAACGCCGAGGGAATTGAGGATTCGCGGGAGAACCGTGCCAATGAGTGCCGCGTTAATGGTCAAGCTGAAAAAGTGAATATACCGGCCCTCCACACCGCCGATTCCGTAGAAAAGATAGAGCATGAACGCCACAATGACTACGGCCAGTAGAGACATCAGTGAGGCCCACAGGGCGATAAGGGGCCGTTGCCAACCGGTGGCCGTCAGGTCTACGGACTCACCCTCCATGTACTCGGACAGCGGTGATTGCTCCAGCATGATCCGGCTGCGTTCCATCTGCATGGGCACGGTGAGCCAGGTGCAGACGCTGACCACCACCAGCAGGATGATCATGGCTCCCATAAACCGCTTGTGCGTCATGGCCGAGGAAAGCGTGGACCCGGGGCGGGTGAATACATTGTGGGATGTGACGGCTCGCAATGAAAATGGTTGGTTCATGGGTTTCTCCCCGTTGCGTCTGATATGCATATATACGACACACAGGGGCCGGTGGTTTCATTCTTCCCTTTCCTGCCTCCCCTCAATGAGGTATAATACAGTGTGTGTGAGTATTTTAACATTGAGATGGATGAAGGGCGGCGACTGCTGGTTGGTGTCGATGCGGGTGCGGTGGTATTCTGCCACATTGCCCATAATCCCGGTGACACGCAGACGATCCTGGACGGGGAGCGGCGTTTTTTCCCGAACCTCCGAAAAGGCGCCGGAGAAACCCATCCCCTTATCGCCCCCTTTTGGGAATACCTGGCGGGCTCCCAGGTGGATCCTGTCTCCGTGCCGGTGCGCTGGACCCGGGGAACGGATTTCCAGTTACGGGTATGGAAAGCCCTTCGTGGCGTACTCCGGGGGCAGGTCGTATCCTATGGTGATCTCGCTGTGATGGCAGGATCTCCTCGGGCATGCCGGGCGGTTGGAAGTACCATGGCCCGCAATTACCTGGTGCTGTGCGTCCCTTGCCACCGTGTAGTGGCCCGGGATGGGCTGGGTGGTTTTTCCGGGGGACTCAGTGTAAAACGCCACTGGCTTCATCTGGAGGGCATGGACCTGAAGGGAAGATTTCAGGAGGACTCATGACCATTCAAGATAACCTGGACTATATCCGTGAAAGGATCGCCGCGGCGTGTCGCCGAACGCACAGACACGCCGCTGATGTGCGCATTCTCGGGGCCTGCAAGGGCCAACCCGTGGAACGCATTCGTGAAGCCGTTGCCGCCGGGATCAATCTGATGGGTGAGAACCGTTTCCAGGAAGCGGAGATTCACCAACCGGAACTGGAAGATCTGGATATCGAGTGGCATTTTATCGGGAAGCTCCAGAAAAACAAGATCAATCGAATCCTGAATCGGTTCCAGATGGTTGAAACCGTGGATGGCGTTAAGACCATGGAACATATCCATAAAAGAGTGGATGAGATCCGGGATGTGTATATCGAGGTCAACATCGACGATGAAACCTCCAAATCGGGATTTACCGAACCGGGGCTTCTGAAAGCATTGAACTACATGGCCCAGTTGAATCGGGTGTGCGTAAAAGGGCTGATGTGCATTCCCCCCTTCAGCGATGATCCGGAGAATTCACGCATCTGGTTCAAACGGTTGAGAGAACTACGCGATGAGTTGAATTCCAGAAAAATTGAGAATATTCGTATCCAACACCTGTCCATGGGAATGAGCCAGGACTTCGAAGTGGCGGTGGAAGAGGGTGCCACGATTGTACGCCTGGGCTCACTGCTTTTTGGAAGGAGAAAACGGTGATTATCGGGAACCTGTTGCGCGCCCTGGCCCAGTTGCTCCACATGGTGTTTCAGATTTATATTTTTATCGTCTTGATCCGCTCTGTTCTCAGTTGGATGGGCCCCATGCCGTCCAGTCCTCTCCTGGTCATTCTGCGGCGCCTGACCGATCCGGTTTTCAGGCTGATTCATCGGTGGCTCCCGTTTACCATCATCGGGGGGATCGATATATCGCCCGTGATTCTCATGGTGGGGTTGTACTTTATTGACAATATGATTACTGGTATACTATTGGGGTACGCCGGCCGGTTGCTGGCAGGGGGGTGACCCATGAAAATAACACCACAAGACATCCTGACCCAGAATTTTTCCAGCCGTTTTCGCGGGCTGGATCCCGATGAAGTCAAAAGTTTCCTGATCCAGGTAACTGAAGCCCTGGAAGGGGAAATCCAGGAAAAGGAAACGTTGCGTCGGGAGGTGAGCCGGGCCCAGGAGAAGCTAAGCCATTTTGAACGGCGGGAGCAGGTGTTGCGGGATACCCTGGTCTCGGCCCAGAAGTTTTCCAAGGAAATCGAACAGCACGCACAGAAGGAATCGGAATTGATTATCAAGGAATCTGAATTGAAATCCGAGCAGATCCTGAATGGCGCCATGGGACGTTTGAAGGAGCTGAACGGAGAAATTCGTAACCTGAAATTCAAGCGCCGGGAGATCGAGGACGACCTGGTTCACATGCTCAATTCATTAAAGGAAATGATCGAATCCTACCGGGAACAGGATGCGGAGTTTGAAAAAGTGGAATATATGGGAAAATAGGACCCCTATTCAGGTTTCCTGAGGGGCAGGACACGGACGGGATCGGATAAATTCTCAATTGGAGGAAGTAATGGCAGAGAAGAAAGACCAGCGGGATATGGCCATCAAGGGCGCGGTGTCGCAGATCGAAAAGCAATATGGCAAGGGCGCCATCATGCAGCTGGGGGCGGATGCGGCGGTACGGATCCCCGCAATCTCCACCGGGTGCCTGTCTCTGGACATCATTACCGGGATCGGGGGCTTCCCCCGAGGCCGGGTGGTGGAGGTATATGGCCCGGAGTCATCCGGCAAGACCACCATGGCGTTGCAGGCGGTTGCTGAAGCGCAGTTGGCCGGTGGATATGCCGCTTTTATTGACGCTGAGCATGCGCTGGACCCCATATATGCTGAAAAGCTGGGGGTTAATATCGACGAACTCTACGTGGCCCAACCCGATTTCGGGGAGCAGGCGCTGGAGATCGCCGAAATCCTGGTGCGTTCCGGAGGGGTGGATATCGTTGTGATTGACAGCGTGGCCGCACTGGTTCCCAAGGCGGAGCTGGAAGGCGAAATGGGAGACTCCCACATGGGACTGCAGGCCCGCCTGATGAGCCAGGCCCTGCGTAAGCTGACCGCCATCGTGGCCCGTTCCCACACCACGTTGATCTTCATCAACCAGTTGCGGGAAAAGATCGGCGTGTTCATGGGAAATCCCGAAACCACCACCGGAGGCCGTGCGCTCAAATTTTACAGCTCCATGCGCCTGGAAGTCCGTAAGATCCTCACCTTGAAGAGCGGTAACGAGATTGTGGGCAGTCGCACGCGTATGAAAATCGTGAAAAACAAGATGGCCCCGCCATTTCGCAACACCGAGGTGGACATGCTCTTCGGCCTGGGGGTTTCCCGTGAAGGGGATGTGATCGACCTGGCCGTGGAAAATAACATTGTCGCCAAGACGGGTGCCTGGTATTCCTATGGTGAGGAGAAACTCGGACAGGGGAAGGAGACGGTTCGCCGCCTGCTGGAGGAGAATCCGGCCCTCTTCAATGAACTCCGCAACAAGATTCTTGACGCGGTGGGTATGCCCTTTCTGATCAGAGAAGAGGCGCCGAAAGAGAAGAA
>CAYVBC010000123.1:4351-5457 GCA_964449545.1 uncultured Clostridia bacterium
GAAAGAGAAGAAGGGGAAAGTGGAGAAGCCGGAGCCTCCAGCGAAGGATTCTTGAAGCAATACCGGATTTCACTGATCATGATCGCCGTGCTGGCGGTTCTCTCCCTGACGGCGCGGAGTCTTTTACCTGTCGTGTCCCGGCTGGTGGGCGCTCGTTTTCTGCCCATACTGGTCATGGCCCTGGTGGCCGCGTTGTCGGCACTGGCCCTGCTCCGGTCCGTTACCGCGGGCCGTGCCGATCGCGACCTGCCCCCCCTGATCCTGGCCGGAGCCGCGGTGCTTTTTCTCCTGGTGGGCCGTCCCGTCATCCACCTTCAGGTGATGGCCGCGGGCTGTTTTTTCCTGGGGGCCGCGGTGAGAATGGAGGGAATGCGTCGGCGCACATTGCCGGGAGTAGCCCTGCTGATGGCCACCGCGTTGTTTCTGGAAGGCGTTCTGCTGTTAAAGGCCGGGGGAAGGTTCCTCCCCATGAACTGCGGCGTCCATTTCCTGGCGTCCATGTCCGGTTTCTGCGTGGCCGCGCCGTTGAAAAGTGGATACCGATAAACCCCCTACGGAGAGTGAGGATATGGATAAAACGGAAGAAAAAATATCAGAACCGATTTCAATGACCAAGGTGGTGGTCACCATCGGCCCCGCTTCCTCAGATGAAGATACGCTGCGGGAGTTGATCCGGGCGGGTATGTCCGTGGCCCGGTTGAATTTTTCTCACGGAGATCATGATTCCCATCGTCAGGTATTGCGCAGGCTGCGACGGATCGCGCTGGAGGAGGGAGTCCCCCTTGCCATGCTTCAGGATCTGTCCGGTCCGAAGATCCGCCTTACGGAACGGAGTGAACCCCTGGAGCTGAAAACCGGGGACACCACGACCCTGGCCGTGGACCCCGAAGTGGAAGCGGATCTGCACACGGATTTTTCCGGATTCCTGGAGGTGGTGTCGCCCGGCGACACGGTGCTGGTGGATGACGGCTATATCGAACTGCAGGTGAAGCGGGTCACCGCGAACAAGGTAACATTTGATGTCCGTGACGGGGGGATCGTACGTTCACGCAAAGGCATCAACCTGCCGGATCTGTCCGTGTCCATTCCCGTGTTCACGGAGAAGG
>CAYVBC010000124.1:0-5457 GCA_964449545.1 uncultured Clostridia bacterium
GCTTTGATGTCATACAGAAATTTCTGATAAAAACGGGCATACAGCAGGTGAAGGATGGCGTGTTCAATCCCGCCCACGTATAGATCCACGGGCATCCAGCGGGCTTCATCCACCGGATCCGCCATCCCCTCGGTATACTTCGGGCTGATATACCGCATATGGTACCAGCAGGACCCGGCCCATTGGGGCATTGTGTTGGTTTCCCGCATGGCTGGACCCCCGCATTTCGGGCAGCGGACATTGACCCAGTCACTGATTGCTGCCAGGGGAGATTCTCCGGTGCCCGTGGGTTCATAATGTTCTACATCGGGCAGTCTGACCGGCAATTCTTCTTCGGGGACCGCCACTTCACCACATTGATCACAGATCACAATCGGGATCGGCTCTCCCCAGTAGCGCTGACGCGAAAAAATCCAATCCCGGAGTTTGTAATTCACCTTGACCTCTCCGAGACCTTTCTCTTCAAGATCACGGGTGATTTTTTCCTTTCCCTCCCTGCTGGCCATTCCATTGTAATCGCCGCTGTTCACCATGACGCCATCGCCTGCATAGGCTTCGGCAAGCGTTCCGTCCTCATTCCTGCTTGAATCCGGGGAAGAGATCACTTCCACAATGGGCAGTTCAAATCGAGTAGCGAATTCGAAATCCCGTTCATCATGAGCCGGGACAGCCATAATCGCTCCGGTTCCATAGGTCATCAATACATAATCCGATATCCATACGGGAATTTTCTCGTTGTTTACGGGATTAATCGCGAATGCTCCGGTAAACACACCGGTTTTGTCTTTTTCAAGTGCGCTGCGCTGCAGCTCCGACTTCCGGCGAGCCGCGGCCTTGTATTCATGAACGGCATCCCGCTGCGTTTCCGACATGATGGAATCCAGCAGGGGGTGTTCCGGGGCCATGACCATATAGGTGGCACCAAACAGGGTGTCCGGTCGGGTCGTAAACACCTTGATCTCGTGAGATTCTCCGCTTTCCGCTGAAATCAGCCGAAACGCTACTTCAGCGCCTTCGCTGCGTCCGATCCAGTTTCTCTGCAGCATCTTGACCCGCTCCGGCCAATCCAGATCATCCAGGTCGTTGAGCAGTCTCTCCGCGTATTTCGTGATTCTCAGCATCCACTGCATCAGGTCTCTTCGAACCACCTGATTTCCGCATCGTTCACAGCCGCCGTTAATCACCTCTTCGTTCGCCAGTCCCGTCTTACAGCTTTCACACCAGTTAATGGGAACCTTCTTGCGATAGGCAAGCCCGGCCTTGAACATTTTTACAAAAATCCACTGGGTCCAGCGATAGTAATCCGGATCAGAGGTTTTGATCTCCCGGTCCCAGTCATACATGCAGCCGAAACAGTTCAGCTGCTTTTTGAAATTTTCTATATTAGTGCGTACGCTGATCTTCGGGTTGATTTTTTTCTTGATGGCATCGTTTTCAGCGGGAAGGCCAAAAGCATCAAATCCCATGGGATGAAGTACGTTATAGCCTTTGTTCTTCAAGTAGCGGCTCAGAACATCACTCAGTACATAGCCACGAGGATGACCCACATGCAGTCCGCTTCCGCTGGCGTAGGGAAACATATCCATACAGAAATATTTTTTTTCAGCTTTATCAGTATCCGTACGATGCAACTCTTTTTCATCCCAGATCTTACGCCACTTGGCCTCATATGATTTTGGATCAAATTCTCTTTTACTCATTATATGAACTCCCAGGATCTTTCTGAATAATCGGACCCCTGTGCTGAATATGGGGATTATATCACAATATCCCGTGCCCTCAAAAATATCTTCTCCGTTGAAATCCTCATCATCTCTAACAATACTCAGATTTTTTTTCTTCCATTCCTTTGACAAAACGAAATGCCTTTGATATAAACATGTACGTGCACGTATGCTTTAGTCATCCTATTCGTTGAGGTACAAAATGAGCCATAACAATGTCCTACTGCTGCCAGAACTTCTGGAAAGCGCGGGAATCACTGAGGAACAGGTCACTGAATGGGTAAAACAGGACCTTCTCACCTCACTGGGTCACTCTGAAGACGGCGTAAACTTTTTTTCTCCCGGAGAGGCGGACAAGGCCCGTCACATCCGGGATTTATTCAAGCTCGGATATACACTTGAAGAGATCCGACGAATTATCCGTAAAGTCGGTATTCCGGGCAGGCAATCACGGGATCCGGCAACCGGGAAATCTCCGCAGCCTCTGACCATAGGCATCCTCTCAGAACGGGTAGGGGTCAGTCCACGAACCATCAAACACTGGGAGGAAAAAGGAATCATTGAGCCGGATATGCGTAGCAGCGGAGGATTTCGCCTCTACTCCGAAGTGTATGTTTACCTGTGTCAACTGGTGCGAGACCTTCAGCTCTTCGGTTACAGTCTGGATGAGATCAAGAAGGTTTCCGACCATTTCCGGACTTTCCTGAGTCTTCAGGAGTCTCTGGACAGCTATCCAAGGGATGAAGCGGGGACACACCTGTCCGCCATGCAAAAGGAAATAACCACCCTCAGTGGGCGAATGAAACTGCTGAAAGAGGGAATTCGACGATGGGAAAATCTGCTGGGGAAAAAGGCCAGAGAGATCACATCCATTGAACGTCGCAATCACAAGCGACGGATCCCCGTTGAAGAGAAGGGACAATGACACATGCTGAAGAGTTGAGCCTGTTGTCGGACACATTCCGGAAGGATAGAGATCATGTGTCAATCCCGCAATGGAAGCTTTCCATTATCGGATATCCTTTTGAATCCGCCCACTGCCATTTACTTCCCGGAGGCGACCGTCATTGTTACATTCATGGGAAAAGCTTTCCTGTATCGGAACCTCCGGACGGGGAGGGTGACGGGGTTCACGTTCCCGATGCCCGTGTGGAGGAAAATCGCGGATTCCGCTATCACATCGTGAACGGCTGGCGGAAAGCTCCGGCCGATGGAATCATCCTTCTTTTTCACGGCTTGAATGAGAAAAACTGGGACAAGTACCTTCCCTGGGCCCGTAGACTGAATCTTCATACAGGCAAACCCGTCGTTCTCTTCCCACTGGCCTTTCATATGGACAGGGCGCCCGCTCTCTGGAGTGATCCGAAAACCATGCATCGCCTCAGCCGAGCCCGTCATACCCGCTTTCCGGAAATCACCTGCAGTTCACTGGCCAATGCGGCCATCAGTGAGCGTCTGGTGGATAATCCGAAGCGTTTTCTCTGGTCCGGTCTTCAGTCTTTCAACGACCTGGTCTCCTTCTGTCGGGAAATCCGCTCCGGTATTCACGCGGGTATTCAGAAAAACGCGCGGATCGACTTTTTCGCGTACTCCATCGGAGCGTTTCTCGCTCTCATCGCCCTGATGGCCGACCCTGGAAACCTTTTTTCCAGGACACGGCTTTTCTGTTTCTGCGGTGGATGCGTCCTGAACCGCTCCTATCCGACATCACGTTACATCATGGACAGCAAGGCCAATGTCGCGCTGTATTCGCTTTATGTGGAGCATCTGGAACATGAAATCGCGTCGGATCCATCTCTGGCACACTATTTTTCCTCGCTTCATCCTGAAGGAATGTATTTCAAATCGCTTCTGGATCTGCACAAGGAGGTGGCGTTGAGGGAAGATCGACTGCGGGAGATTCACCGCAGGATCCGGGCGGTGACATTGAAAAAAGACACGGTCATGCTTCCGATGGAGGTGGCGCATACCCTGCAGGGCCGGGAGTTGCGAATTCCCGTAAAAATGAAAACACTTGATTTCCCCTACGACTATTCTCACGCGAATCCCTTCCCGCGTGGTATTCCGCAACAGGACCAGGTACTGCGTTCCATGAACAATCTCTTTCGCCAGGCCGCGAAGTTTCTGCGGAACTGAGAATCCTTCAGAAATTCCGAGAGAAAATCAAATTCATAATTGACACATGAGGAAATGCCACTCATTATGATAGCAGAACCACGTTTCCGTGCAGATCTGCCGGAAGGTACATGAGATTTATTCCAACTGTTGTGGGAGGAAGCCATGGCGTTTCAATTTTCAAGCTCCGCATTCCAATCTGATGAATCTCTTCCGAAAAAGTTCACCTGCTACGGAGACAACATCTCTCCTCCGCTGGAGTGGGGAGGATTTCCGGACAACACCGATTCCCTGTCCCTGATCTGCGAAGACACGGATGCCCCCTCCGGCCATTGGATTCACTGGCTGATTTTCAACATTCCCCCGGAGGAGCCCGGTCTGCCTGAAGGGATCCCTCCATTGAGAACTCTACACAACAAAGCGATCCAGGGGGAAAACGATTTTGGAGATATCGGGTATGGGGGTCCATGCCCGCGGTTATCCACCCATCATTATCACTTTCACCTGTTTGCCCTGGATACCATGTTGGAGTTGAGTTCGGATTGTCGGCTACCAGACCTTATGACGGCCATGGATGGGCATATTCTGGATCGAGTGGAATTGATCGCAACCTACAAAAACGAATCACCGGGGTAATGATTCCAGCAATCGCTCCACAAGCCCCATATACAGGGGAACCGCTGCGCGTATCTGCGATTTTTCCACCTTTTCTCCCGGAGAGTGGGCATCTGAAATGGAACCCGGGCCAATGAGGAATGCGTCCCCCCAATTGGACAGAAAAGGGATGTCCGTGCCAAAGGGAGCGATCATGGTGGGGAAATCGGCCAGAGTGTGGAGGAATACCGGCGGATAAGCGGATAGAAATTTTATTTCCCCTCGCTCCGCCACCACTTCGCGGATTCTCGCCGACAATTTTTCCGGATCCTCCACCAGGCGGAACATCAGGTCACATTGTGCCTCCGGAGCCATGATATTGCCCTGAACACCGCCTTGAATCCTTCCCACATTCATTGATGACTCACCCAGAATTTCATTTTTCGGTAATGATATTTCCCGCAGAGCATTGAGGATATCCAGTAGATCATGTACCGCGGAATGTCCATGCCCCGGCATACCGGAATGGCAGGCAACGCCATGTGTGGTCAGGTTGACCAGGAGTCCCCCCAATGACGCCTGTGCCATGCGGTTTTCCGTGGGTTCTCCATTCACCAGGCAGCGGCACTCCTGAGACAAAGCCCACGCATTGGCCCGTTTCGCGCCATCATGCGGACCCTCTTCTCCCACCAGAAGCAGAATGCCGAAATTACCGGTCCCGCGACAAAGCAACCGGTATCCGGCTATCAGCATGGCTGCGAGAATTCCACGAGTATCACAGGCCCCGCGACCATAGATGAAGTCTTCGTCCTCACCGGACTGAAGATATGGGGAAACCGTATCCGTGTGCGTGCTTAACACAACACGGGGTTCTCCATTCAATGCCAGCAGGTTCGATCTTCCCGGACTGACCTCCTGCTCCAAAACCGTAAAGCCTCTCTTTCCAAGCCATGTTTTAAGGTATTCCATAACCCGTTTTTCCTCTCCGGTGGGGGAGGGGATTCGAACCAGGTGTCGTGTCAGC
>CAYVBC010000125.1:0-5403 GCA_964449545.1 uncultured Clostridia bacterium
GCCAGTCCGAATGCAAGGCGGGCCATGTACATGGGATGTTCTTCTCCCAACTCCGCTGTTTTTTCCAGCATTCGGATTCCCTCGTCCCATTCTTCCATGAAGATGTGCGTCATGCCCATTTCGCAACACAGGGTGATAAAATTGGGGTCCAGTTCGGCCACGGCCCGGTACAGTCTCATGGCACCGGTGAAATTTCTCCGGAGGTAATGCAGGTAGCCGTGAAGGACGTGGGAAAGAAGCGCAAGGGGGTCCTGGTCCAGGGCGGTTCGGATTTCCCGGAAAGCCTCATCAAACCGACCCAGTGCTCCCAGGAATTCCGCATAGCGATGATGGGTGTCGGCCAGCCCCGGTGCCAGAGACAGGGCGCGGCGGAAATGTTTTTCCGCTTGGAACCGGTCTGCTTCCTGTTCCCACTCCAGGACGGCTCGGGTTGAATGCGCAAGTGCCAGCTGATCGTCTTCGGCCAGAGCGCGGACCACCAGTTCGCGGGCTTTCCGGAAAGCCGGGCCGGGCGCTTGCGCTTCATAGGAGGCCTGGATCATGTAGCCGTCCGCAAGCCCGGCCAGGGATGGCGCATAGTGTGGATCCACGAGAACGGACTCTTCCAGTAAGGCGCATCCCCGATTGATTTCCACAGGGGTACGGTGGTTGAGATGAAAAAGACCCCGCAGGTACAGGTGGTAGGATTTCATGTCCGGAGTCCGCCGGGCGCCCATCAGGTTGCGTGCTTTGTGAATCAATCGGATCTTCAATGCATCCATTACCGCCAGGCTGATCTCATCCTGGATGACGAGGATCTCTTCACTGTGACCGTCCATCCGCTCAGACCAGATTGTGGCACCATCGGATACATTGATCAATTGGACATGGACACGGATTTTCCGGTCGCTTGCCTGAACGCTGCCCCGTAGCACGAATCCGCACCCGAGACGTTGGCCAAGGTCCCGGATGGAAACGCCTTCTTCACTCAATGAATCCACGGAGTGTCTTGCGATCACCCGCAGACCCTCCACGTGGCTCAATGCGTGGATGATCTCATTGGTCATGCCGGAGCAGATGTAATCCTCGACCCCGCCCAGGCCATCAATTGGAAGGATGGCTATGGATGGACGCGCGGGGGAAGGGGATATTTCAATATCCGGACCATCTTCTCCACGAGAAGACAATCGCCGCAATCCAGTGGCAAAGGCCCGCATCTCCGGGAGGCGCTGATGCGGATCCCGATTCAGGGCGTCCGCCATAAATCGATCAATTGCGAGGGGCAAGTCGGGATTGAGGGTAGAGGGCGGAGGAATTTCAAGGTTGAGTATGGCTGTGGAAACCGCTTGCGCGGACTCGCCGCGAAAGGGGAGCACCCCGGTAACGAGAAGATAAAAAATGATGCCCAGGGACCACACATCTGATTCGGGGCCGGGCTCATCGTTCCGAAGCCGTTCCGGTGCCATGTAGTGCACGGTTCCCATCGGCTGGGATTTACCTTCCGGAATATCCGGATCGTATTGGGTATGCGCGATTCCGAAATCCAGAATCTTCACGCGGCCGTCATCGGTGAGGATCAGATTTGCCGGTTTGATGTCCAGGTGCAGGATCCCTTTTTCGTGCACTACGTACAGTGCGTCCGCAACCTCCACGCACAGGCTCAGGGCTTCTGAAAAAGGAACGGGCCCACGGGCGATGCGTTGCTTCAGGGTAATGCCCCGGTAGTAGGGCATGGAAATATAGGTCCGTCCATCTTCCGTTTCACCGACCTCATATACGGTGCATACGGCCGGATGATCCAGTGCGCTTGCCGCTCTGGCTTCACGGAGGAGGCGGTGTCTGGCTCCCGGATCTTCCCTGAGTGCGGGAGAGAGAAATTTAAGTGCCACTTCCCGGTTTAAACGTGTATCCAGGGCACGGAACACCTCTCCCATGCCTCCGCGGCCGATCGGTTCTTTCAGATGGTAATGTCCAACCTTTTGTTCGGGCATGGCATGATTTCATAAACGCCTGCCGCATTCGGAAGCACTCCGAATGCGGTTGCGCGGTGAATCCATCCAGGGCTCAGGCTTGACTCTCTGCGGAGGGAAGCTCGAGCCCCAGCCCCTTGATTCTGTCTTCCCTGCGGAGCAGGAAGGCGAATATCAAGGCCAGAACACCGAATCCCATGAATACGAGCATGGGGATGGTGTAGTTGTACACGACATTCACCGTGCCGTCAGCCAGGGTGGTACGGGAAACCACACAGAAGCGGTCCAGGATCCAGCCGATCAGGGCGGGCACACCCATCAGTCCCCAGTTCTGGATGTAAAAGATCAGGGCAAACGCGGTCCCCAGTTGTTTTTCAGGGATCAGTTTGGGTACGGATGGCCACATGGCGGAGGGAACAAGGGAAAAGGCCACTCCCAGTGCCACCATCAGAATGAGAGCGAAAATCCAGTTGTTGATAAAGGGCATCGCGAAGAGCAGGTGAATCACGATCAGCATCGTGGATCCAAGGAACATGATGGAGGCCGCTTTCCCTTTGCGATCAACCATTCGGCCAAACAGAGGCGTCATGAAGATGTTCCCGAATGGAAGAAGGCCTGGAATCAGGCCGGCCAGGGTGGCCTTTACATGGTATTTCTGCACCATAAGGTCGGTGGCGTATTTCAGGAACGGGAAAACCGCTGAATAGAACAGGAGGCAGAGGGCCGCGATATACCAGAATCCCCGGTTGGTCAGGATCTGGCGGATATCGGAAAGGCGGAAAGAATCCCCGTCATCACTGGATTTTTCCGAGGCACCCTGTTCGGAGACATCCAGTTTTTTATCCATGAAACTGTACACGATGAAGCTGATCAGACCGATGCAGAGCATCAGAAGTGCCAACAGAACCGGCGCGGAAGGCGTTCCATATGCTTTCGCGATGGGCGCGCTGATCACGAGGGCCATTGCCGTTCCGACTCGCGCCATCGCCAATTGCATTCCCATGGCCATGGCGAGTTCTTTGCCCTTAAACCACTTGACGATCGCTTTGGAGGCTGTGATCCCGGCGACCTCCACTCCCACCCCGAAAATTCCGTAACCGATGGCCGCGAGTATGACCTGGGGGTCCCACCCGAGGAATTCGGCCCCCTCCGGAAAGGTGGTGCTGATGGCCCAGTATTTCATTCCGGCTCCCACAACCATGACGGCCGCGGACGCAATCCCGGTGAACCGGATACCCATCTTATCCAGGATGATGCCTCCCACAAGGAGCATCAGGAGAAATACGTTGAACCATCCATAGGCACTGGTAAAAAACCCATATTCACTGCTGGTCCAGCCCAGCTGGCTCTCCAGCATCGGTTTCAGTGGCGCCATGATATCAGCCAGGAAGTAGCCGCACAGCATGGTAAACGATACAGTGGCCAGAGCGATCCATCGTGCTCTGGCTGAATTCCGCAGGGATTCTTTGATCTTTTCGGTCATCTTTGCCTCACAAATGCAGTTTTGGTCCCCGGTTCAACGTATCCACCAGGGCGGGTGCGATGGCCTCGATGGGTTTGGGAACAAAGTCCGGACTTCCCTGGCTTTGTCTCTTCCATTCGATGCCTCTCTCCTGAATGTATGGAATTGAGGACCATCCTCCCGGTTGTCAAGTCCGAGGCCGTGAACAGGATCCTCACAATGCGAATTACAAATATAGCAGATGGTTCACGGAGATGCAATGGATCGACCTTTTTGAAGCCGCGGTTATCCCTCCTCCATATTTCATGAGTCGCCGGGGTTGTATGCCTTTCAATATGAGGATTTTTGTGGACAGGGGGCTGATGAGGGGATGAATGTGGTGAAGGATCAGGCGGGATCGGAGGGCAGGTGAAACTGAAATCCGGCCCAGTGATCGCGGCTCAATTTGCCGTCCAGGGTGATGCGGCCGTCCCAGGTGAAACCCGCTTCCGTAAAGGCTTCGCGAACGGCAGCCTCGGTAAAACGGTACACGGTTCGGCGGATCCGGGTTTCGCCCACGCGGGGGTAATGAACCCGGGGTTTGAGCCCCTCCTGCATGATGGTCAGGCAGTATCCCCCGGGAGTCAGCAAACCGGCGATGATTCCGGCGGCCAGGGGCAGCTCTTCAGGGGTGAGATGGATGAGGGATCCGCTGCAGAAAACACCGTCAAATGGACCCAGATCGGGGTCGAGAGAGAGAAAATCCATGACATGAAAAATGGACCCGGGGTTGCGTTTTTGTGCCACCTCGATGGATACAGGGCTGATGTCGATGCCCGTGACCACGGCTCCCTCTCCGGTCAGTCGCATCGATTCATGACCGGTACCGCACCCCATGTCCAGGACCCGGGGGGATGGGATCAAACGGTTTACGAATTCGCGGATTACGGGCAGAAGAATGGGCTTGTCGTACCACTCGTCAGCGGAGCTTTCAGCCATGAAGTCATAGAATTTGATGATCTCTTTTTGATCCATGCCCGCCATCCTTGGTCGCAATCGGAGACCTGGTGAATTCCGTCTCCCAAAATCATATTATAACATTTACGGAATACCCCGGCAACAGCTGTGAAAATTCAGTGAAAAGGACCCGCGGCGCGAGCTCCTTTGACCCCGTTATCGACGGGAGCGGCGGTGAATGGGGGGCGGGGGCGGAGTGGCTTGGAAATAGCGCCCCCCCTCGTCGGTCAGGCGGACATACCAGTTCCAGTCCTCGCTGCGCGTTTCCAGAAGACCACGCTTTTCCGCCGCTTCCATCAGTTTTTTCATTCTCGAATAGCCGTACTCACGGATATCGATGCGGTTGTTTTTCAACTCCTGGGCCACAATGGAGTAGGCGACCCAGTTGGTGGCATCCTTGTCGCCGTTCTTGTGAATGGTTTCCAGCAGGTTGTAGATCACAAAGGGCAACCGGATGCGGGCGTCTCCTTCCTTTCCGTCTTCGGAGCGTTGAATTTTGACAAGGATTTCGTTGGCACTGGTCTGAAGAGATAATTGTGGATCGATGTTCGCCGCCTTCAAAACAAAAGCTTTCCAGGAACGGAATCCCAGACGGCGCTCATCAAATCCCGGGTTGAGCAGCTTGACTCGAACCTTCAGTGGGCCGAGAAGTGGTGGTTTCTTGCTCTGCTCCATGAACTGGGTGGCTTCCTTGAGGAGAGCCACGGCTTCGTCAAGGGACAGGCGGGCGGGTTCGGGGTCATCGGAACTGGAGTCATCCAGTGAATCCGGGATCAGGTCCCGGTAGTCCTTGTAGGAATCCGCCAGAAGCAGGAGGTCTTCACTGGCGCTCTTTGAGTCGCATATGATGATGGTTTCAATTCCATGTTTGCGCAGGCTGAGAAGAAGGGGACGGAAGTCCGCGTCTCCGGTCACCAGAATCAGGTGACGGATATGGGGATATTGGAAAATGATCTCAATGGCGTGTGTGATGAGGGTGATGTCCGCGCTGTTCTT
>CAYVBC010000126.1:0-5402 GCA_964449545.1 uncultured Clostridia bacterium
GGCGAAATCTGACAACGATTCTGAAGGAAGGGTGAAACAAGTGTTGCGACGAATACTAGATGGGATGGGAAAGCATTTCAGTGGTGATGGCCGACTGCGCCGTTGGCAGCCCCTGTACGAAGCGGTGGATACCTTCCTCTACTCTTCAGGGGCCGTCACTCGCAGGGCCCCGCATATCCGCGACGCCATGGATCTGAAACGGATGATGGTGGCCGTGGTTTTCGCGCTGGT
This sequence comes from uncultured Clostridia bacterium, assembly GCA_964449545.1. Classification (GTDB taxonomy): domain Bacteria; phylum Acidobacteriota; class Aminicenantia; order UBA2199; family UBA2199; genus UBA876. The sequence continues at coordinate 232 of CAYVBC010000126.1, forward strand.
CCCCACGATACTGATGGCACTGTACAATACGGGTTTGCAGGCGAACCTGGCCATTGCGCAGAGTGGAGCGACTCCCCTGGCGGGCTGGCGATCCGAAGTGATTCGCCTTCTGGGTGTGGGCTTCTCTCCGGATTCGATTCTGGCCTGCGCACTTCATGGTCTGCTCTATTTTCTGCCCGTGTATGTGGTGACAATGGCTGTGGGGGGCGCATGGGAAGTCCTGTTTGCCGTGATACGCAAACATGAAATCAGCGAGGGATTCCTGGTCACCGGATTGCTGTTTCCCCTGATCCTGCCGCCCACCATTCCCCTGTGGATGGTGGCAGTGGGAGTCACATTCGGAGTGGTGATCGGAAAGGAGGTGTTTGGCGGCGTGGGCATGAACATCATCAATCCCGCCCTGGCCGGGCGCATGTTCCTGTTTTTCGCATATCCCCTGAATTTTTCTTCCGCCAAGGCATGGGTTGTGGTGGACGGTTTCAGCCGCGCCACGCCTCTGGCACAGGCTGCGGACCCGACGCTTCCCCTCACTGTACGCTGGAGTGATGCGTTCCTGGGCCTGATTCCCGGCTCCATGGGAGAAACGTCCACGCTGGCATGTCTGTTGGGAGGCTTCGTGTTGATCCTTACGGGTGTGGCCTCATGGAGAATCATGGTGGCGGTGGTGGGTGGCGCGGTGGCAACCGGCTTTCTGTTCAATTTGATCGGCAGCCCGGGGAATCCGATGTTTGCTCTGCAACCCCATTGGCACCTGGTATTGGGCGGATTCATGTTCGGAACCATATTCATGGCTACGGACCCGGTGAGCGCGGCAGCGACGAATCGAGGGCGGGTGGTATATGGCCTGTTGATTGGCGTACTGGCCGTTCTGATCCGGGTGGTCAATCCAGCCTTTCCGGAGGGTATCATGCTGGCCATTCTGTTCGGGAATATCGCGGCGCCAATTATTGACCGTATTGTGGTCAACGCCAATGTCAAGAGGAGGATGATCCGCTATGGCATCAGATAGCAATCGCAAAATCATCATTGTAGCCCTGGGAGTATGCGCGGTTTGTTCCGTGCTGGTATCCGTCGCCGCGGTGGGGCTCAGGCCTCGCCAGAAGGAAAACCAGCGACTGGAAAAATTACGGAATATATTGGATGCGGGTGGACTGTTTGAAAAGAAGATGGACCTGGAAAAAGTTTATGGAGAGAAAATCCGTGCTTTTTTTGTTCGTCTTGAAGATGGCTCCCCAATGCCCCTTGAAGAGATCCCGGCCGGGATTACCACGGAAGCCTTTGATGTGGAACGGGTCGCGGCGGATCCGGCCACCGGCCGTCTCATCCCGGATGAGGCAGACAGGGCCCGGATCCGGAGGATACCGGTTTTCATGCCTGTTTATGGTGTTTTGGACGGTTCGGAGATCTCAAAAATCATCCTCCCCGTACACGGAAAGGGTTTGTGGTCCACCATGTATGGTTTCATGGCGTTGGATCGCGACCTGAAGACCATCCTGGCCTTCACCTTCTATGAGCATGGAGAAACTCCCGGGCTCGGAGGGGAGATTGACAATCCCCGCTGGAAGGCCCTCTGGCAGGGTAAGTCCGCGTTTGATGACCAGGGGCGGCTGCGCATCGAGGTGATGCGCGGCGCTGTGGAACAGGACGATCCGGAAGCCCGGTTCAGGGTAGATGGAATTTCCGGCGCGACCAAAACCACCCAGGGAGTTCAGGAACTGGTGCGATTCTGGCTGGGCGATTCCGGATACGGCCCCTTTATTGTTCGCGCCCGCAAGGAGGGCCTCAATGGCGGTGAATAAGAAAATTCTTACTGAGCCACTGGTACGGAACAATCCCATTGCAATCCAGGTACTGGGGGTCTGTTCCGCCCTGGCGGTTACTTCGCGTCTCGACACGACATTGATCATGTGTCTGGCAGTGACATTCGTCACCACATTTTCTAATGTTTCCGTCAGCATGATCCGGAGCCATATTCCTTCCAGTGTGCGCATCATTGTGGAGATGACCATCATCGCGTCACTGGTGATCGTGGCGGACCAGTTGATCCGAGCGTATTTTTTTGATATCAGCAAACAACTGTCCGTTTATGTAGGCCTGATCATCACCAATTGCATTATCATGGGCCGTGCCGAGGCGTTTGCCTTGAAAAATCCGGTATGGACAAGTCTTCTGGACGGATTCGGAAACGGCCTGGGGTATAGCGCGGTTCTGATTGCCGTTGCCATTGTCCGTGAACTTCTGGGACAGGGGAAACTTCTGGGCCACACGATTCTCCCCCTGAACACGGAGGGCGGATGGTATATGTCCAATGGAGTGCTGCTGTTGCCGGCCAGTGCGTTCTTTCTGATCGGGATTCTGATCTGGATCATTCGCACCATACATAAAGATCTGGTGGAAGAGGCTTGACATGTTGGAACACTATATCAGTCTATTTATAAAATCGATATTTATTGACAACATCGCCCTGGCGCTTTTTCTCGGCATGTGTACCTTCCTGGCGGTTTCACGTCGGGTGGATACCGCGGCCGGACTGGGAGTCGCGGTGGTGGTGGTTCAGTCCATTACGATTCCCGTGAACAACCTGATTTACAACCATGTTCTGCGGGAAGGCGCCCTGGCCTGGGTAGGCCTGGGTGACGCGGACCTTCGCTTCCTCGGGTTGATCACCTATATCGGCGTGATCGCCGCCATGGTGCAGATTCTGGAAATGGTTCTGGATAAGTTTTTCCCACGTCTGTACAATGCCCTGGGGATTTTTCTCCCACTGATTACCGTCAACTGTGCCATTCTCGGTGGATCACTGTTCATGGTGGAACGGGACTACACGTTTTCGGAAAGCGTGGTTTTCGGAGTGGGTTCGGGTATTGGCTGGGCTCTGGCCATTGTTCTGCTGGCCGGAATCCGGGAAAAAATGAAATACAGCAATGTACCCGTCGGATTGCGTGGACTGGGTATCACATTTATCACGGCCGGATTGATGGCAATGATATTCATGCTCTTTTCGGGGATTCAACTCTGAAGATTCGATATGGGCAATCAATACATTCTCATGGGGTAATGGCATGAACGGACTGGAGTTGATTCTGCTTGGGGTGGCCATGTTCACCCTTGTTGTTTTGCTGCTGGTTTCACTGATTCTCATGGCCCGATCCAGGCTGGTGGAAACCGGAAACGTGGATATCCTGATCAATCATGACCCGGACCGCCGCCTTACGGTTCCCGTGGGAGGAAAACTCCTGAACGTTCTGGCGGATGAAGGCATTTATGTTCCCTCCGCATGTGGCGGTGGAGGCACCTGCGGTACCTGCAAACTGAAAGTGGAATCAGGGGGTGGTGATGTCCTGCCGACGGAGCTGTCTCTTCTGAATCGAAGTGAAGTCCGTGAAGGCTTCCGCCTTTCATGCCAGGTGCCGGTGAAGAGGGACCTGGAACTCCAGGTGCCCCCGGAAATATTTAATGTCCGGAAGTGGGAGTGTACGGTCCGGTCGAATCGTTGCGTCGCGACCTTCATCAAGGAGTTGGTGCTGGAACTGCCCGCCGGAGAAGATGTGGATTTTCGAGCTGGTGGATATATCCAAGTGGAGGCGCCGCCGCACATGGTCCGCTTTTCGGACATGCATATTGATGATCAATATCGTGATGACTGGGATAGATTGAATGTCTGGAGATATACTTCCCGGGTTTCGGAGCTGGTTACCCGTGCGTATTCAATGGCCAATTATCCGCAGGAGAAGGGGATCATCATGTTGAATGTACGCATTGCCCTGCCTCCTGCCGCAAAGCCGGGATTGCCGCCCGGACAGATGTCTTCCTGGATATACAATCTGAAACCCGGAGAAAAGGTGACCATCTCCGGCCCCTACGGCGAATTTTTTGCCCGGGAAACAGAAAATGAAATGATATTTATCGGGGGTGGCGCGGGAATGGCTCCCATGAGATCCCATATTTTCGACCAGTTACAGACCCGGGGATCGAAACGGAAGATCTCTTTCTGGTATGGCGCTCGCAGTTTACGGGAGATGTTTTATACGGAGGAGTTCGATCGCCTGGAAAAAGAACATGACAATTTCAGCTGGACCGTGGCCCTTTCGGACCCACTTCCCGATGATGATTGGAGTGGCCCTCAGGGTTTCATCCACCAGGTAGTCTACGAAAATTATCTGAAGGACCATCCGGCTCCCGAAGATTGTGAATACTATATCTGCGGCCCGCCTTTGATGCTGAACGCCGTCCTGGCCATGCTTGACAGCCTGGGTGTGGAACCGGAGAATATCCTGTACGATGATTTCGGAAATTGAAAAATTACTGAAAAAACGATTTAGCCTTGTCCTGATTGTTGTCGGCCTGATTTTCCTGGTCGGGTGCGGCTCTCCGAATCCACCCGTATCCTGGTCTTTTTCCGGGTTGACCATGGGCACCACATGGCATGTGAAAGTGGTGGGGATTCCTCCCACACAAGACGGTAAGAAGGCGTTGGACCGGAAGGGACTGCGGACAGAGATTCAGCAGGAGCTGGTCGAGGTCAACCGCCTCATGTCGATCTTTCAAGCGGATTCCGAGATCAGCCGTTTTAACCAGTACACGGGGAAGGATTGGTTTCCCGTATCTCCGGAACTGGCGGACCTGATCCGGGTATCACTGGAAGTCAACCGGATGAGCGCGGGTATGTTCGATGTCACGGCAGGTCCTTTGATTGATCTGTGGGGGTTTGGTGTGGTTCGGGATCGGGGGATTCCCGGAAAAGAGGAGATCCAGGCGGCGCTTTCGCGCACGGGTTCCAGGTATCTGAAGGTAAGAATGGAGCCTCCGGCGCTGCGCAAGGAGATCCCCACTCTGTATTGCAATCTGTCGGCAGTGGCCAAAGGTTATGGCGTGGATCGCGTGGCCGGAGTGTTGGAAAAAAGGGGATTTGGAAACTTCATGGTGGAAATCGGGGGCGAGGTCAGTACGCTTGGGTTTCGCTCAGGTGGGGGGCGCTGGCGCATTGGAATCGCGGCCCCCACGGCCTCGGAAGGTCTGCAGCGGGTGGTGCCCCTGTCCGGACGCTCCATGGCCACATCCGGTGATTACCAGAATTATTTCGAGGTCGATGGTGTTCGTTATTCCCATACAATCAATCCCGGGACCGGGCGACCCGTAATCCATGACCTGGCTTCCGTGACCGTGATCGC
>CAYVBC010000127.1:0-2060 GCA_964449545.1 uncultured Clostridia bacterium
TGCCCAGGTAGGCGATCAGGGTACGGTCCAGGGCATCCTTGTGATTCTCTATGGCATTTACCAGAGAGGTCCCCTCTAAATCAGGGTTTTTCGCGTTTGGGATCCGGTACAACTCAAGCAGGGTGGGCAGGATGTCCATGATACTGACCGGGAGGTCCACCCGCCTGCCCGCGTACCGGTTTTCCGGAAACTTGACGATCAGCGGGATATGGATTAACTCATTGTACAGGGAGTGCCCATGCTCCCATGCACCGTGATCGTTGAACTCCTCGCCATGATCGGAAAGCAGAATGATGGTCGCGTCATCGTAGAGTTTACGTTCACGCAGAAAATCCAGAAAGCGGCCGAAGTAGTGGTCAAACGTGAATACACCGGAATTGTAAATCCGCTGAATATCTGCGATCTGCTTTTTATCCGCGGATCGGAAAAGTTTCCTCCCGTTTTCAATAAACCGGATCGGGTCAAAGCGGTAACCCTCAAAGCCGGGGTAATGACGGGTAAAAAATTTTTTTGCCAGGCGGGCTTCGGGCATGTAGGGTGTGTGGATCTGGTAGGTATGGAGCAGGAGCAGGGCATGGTCGAACTTTTCAGACAGCACCGCTGTGCGGGCCTTCGCGAACAGGTCCCGGGATGCGGTGCGCGAGTTGTGGTCATGGAATGATTCCTGGTAACTGTCAAATCCCCGGCAGAATCCATAGAGACCGGACATGTACCCATTGGCATTGAAGCAATGGGTGACAAATTTCTTCTGCATGGCTTCGAAGAGTACGGGTGTTCCGGGTGGAAGCGTCTTGTTGCCGAAGTTGACGCCATGGCTGGGCGCGCTCAGTCCGGTGAACATGGATACATGGGCGGGGAGCGTCCACGGTGATGTGGAATACGCGCGGTCAAAGACCACGGCTTCCCGGGCGAAAGCGTCAACGGAGGGAGAACACTTACGTTCAGGATCATAGATTCCCAGGGAGTCCCGGCGAAGGGTGTCCGCGACAATGATGAACACAAAATGGCGGCGTTGTGAGTCCGGAGGCGGCGCGAAAAAGATCGGTCGGCCGATGATTCCGGCGGAGATATTGTATGAACGCACCAGGAATTCGATCTCATCGTTCTTTTTGAGGTTCAGTTCAAACCGATGGCGCTTGAGCCCGCCCCCAGCGGGCTTGAAGGTAAAGGCCTGAACCACTCCCTTGTTCCGTTTCTGGCGGATCCGTATGGCATCCTGTCCCGGCTTTCCCGGAAGAAACCGTATCAGGGCCATCAGTTCCATGATGTAATCCCCCTTTAACCCGGGAGAAACGGTAAGTCGACGGATATTACGCCCACTGTTCGTGCTCCCCAGGCCTTCGCCCGGAATGGTTACCGCGCCGTGGGGTTTGCGGCAGTAGATAAAGTCTCCGGTTTTTTCCAGGGAGAGACCTGAAATTTTAAGGGGAAGCGGTGAAGCTGGAGATTTTTCCGAAAAAGGGATGCGACGGAGGGCGGATTCGGAGGCAGGATCACATCCGGAAACGGCCCCCATAATCAAGATAACCAGGCATACGGATATCCGGCGAATAATGAGATTTGGATATGGATCCTTCATGTGTAGCGCCTCCGGATTCGAAATGAAATTAACACAGCGTCGGGAGGTTGTCAATCAACGAACTTCCGGTATGGTAACTAAAAAAGGTACAAACAATAATGAGGTTGACTTTTCAGCCATTTTTGTCATATAATTCATGCCTATATAGATATCTATATAGCTAATCAGGAATATTAGGTAATATTCACATTTCAGGAGGCTCTATGAGAAGAAAAGCAGGTGTTTTTGGAATTATTCTTCTATCTGCACTGTTGTCCCTGCAGGTCATGGCTGCGCCTCAGGATTCCGATTCTGAGGTTGTCAAATGTCCGAGAAAGGTGAAGGTGACGGCGGTTGAAGTCGGCACATCCCTGTTCGAGGAGTTCGCGAAATTCACCGCCCGGTTCGAACCGCAAAGTGAAAAGTTGATTTCAACCGTTTCCGGCAAGCTGACGAAGATTCACGTGGCCGAGGGCAACCTGGTCTCCCGTGATTTTCTGGT
>CAYVBC010000127.1:2160-5210 GCA_964449545.1 uncultured Clostridia bacterium
AGCTGACGAAGATTCACGTGGCCGAGGGCAACCTGGTCTCCCGTGATTTTCTGGTAATGGAACTGGACAATGCGTTGGCTGACGCGATTGCGACCCAGGAGCAGGAAATCGCCACCTGGAAAAAGATATTGAAACGTCGCAGCAACTGGAAGGAACGCAGTCCGAAGGCCGAAGCCCAGGCGAAACGCAAGATCAAGCAGGCAATGGATCAGGTTGCTGAACTCAAAGCGGGGATCGCGGCCCGGCAGTTGACCGCTCCCATTCCCGGTCGGGTTGAAAACCTGAGCGTGGAAGAGGGCGAGGATGTGGAAGAGGGCAGCGTTGTGGCTGTGCTGATCAATGACAACCTCATGCTTGCCCGGATTCCCATTGACGCGAATGAAGCCGCACTGTTCAACGCCGGCCGTGAAATCACGATGGGCGATGGCATGGTCGTAACGGTTCACGCAGTGACTGACGGCCAGGTTACACTGAGTATTGAAAACAGTGATAAAAAAATAAAGGCGGGGGATTCGATCCACTTCAAGATTCTCCGCAAGCGTTATTCCGAAGCCATCGTGCTTTCCCGGGAGCAGTTGCTCCAGGATGAGGCCGGTCACTTCGTGTTTGTGGTGAACGGGAAAACCGCCCGGCGCGCGGATCTGAAGATCGGTGCTGAAGAGAACGGGAAGGTCATGGTGGTTGAGGGCTTGAATTCCGGTGACTTCATCATCACCCATGAAGTTCTCTCCGCGAAGGAAGGAACCCTGAAGCCGGCGATTCAATGTGTCGTGGACGGCGGGCGGATTCGCCTTGTTCGCAAAGACCCGGAATCCGGTCGCTTTGTCAAGGCCGAAAAAGTACCGGTCAGCGAGGTTGAAGAAGTCATATCCCCGGCGGTTGTGGAAGAGGAACCTGAAGCCGAACCGGAAGAAGAGCCGGAAGAGAAACCGGAAACCGTAATTACTGAAACTCCCGCGGTTGAGATGGTTTCCGAAGAAGGTGTGATTCCGGGTAACTTTTTCAGCGTGGGAGCCGGTGTGGGCTATGCCCAGCTGCATGACGATAACTTCTCGGATGTGTACGGCGGCGGAATGGACCTTCAGTTCAAACTCGCCTATACACTTAAGGGAAAGTATGAATTCTTCCTGGAAGTGTCTTACTGGCAGAAGGAAGGATTGATTGAAATGATCAACCTGGATACCAAACTGGTAATGGCCCCCCTGTATATCGGCGCCAAGTACATTTTTAACCAGGACGGTGCGTTCAGACCCTACCTGGGGCTTGCCTGGGTGGTGTTCAACAACAAGGAAACCCATGATTTCGCGCCCGATGCGAATTTCGACACCCGCCACGGCATCGGATTCCTCGGCGGGCTATATTATTCCATAACGCCGAAGCTCGACGTGTATGGATCGGTGCGCTACAGTCATGGCAAGTTGCAGATAGAAGGTTTCGACCAGGAAGCTGATCTTGGCGGAATCAGATTTCATCTCGGGATGACCTATAAGTTCACCCGCTGAGGGAGAGAACAGAGGAGAAGCATATGAAAAACAAACTGGCAATAATCGTAATCATGGTAGCCGCTCTGGCAATCCTTTTGCCGGCGGACTACGGCGCGAATCTTTCAAACGCGCCCACTCACTGGACCAAGCATCCGATTGCTCACCAGCTGGCCAACGGCAACATCATCGTCCTGTGGTCGGAAGGTGAAGAGGAAAGGAACGCGGAAATTGTGTATCGAGTCCTGGACACACAGACAATGGTATGGGGCCCCAAGCTGCAAAGCGTCGGCCGGATCTTTTCCACCCAATTTGCTCAAGTCGTGGAAGATCACGAGGGCGTTCTGCATATGGCATTCATGGATGGCAATGCCCGTCAGAATCGGGACATCTGGTATGCGAATTACGACTACCGCAAACCCGTTGGTGAACAGTGGTCAGTGAAGGAACGTGTGGCACTGACCCGGGAGCAATCCGCCTGGCAGCGGATTTCCATCGATCCGGTCACCGAAGATTTGTACGCCTCCTATCAGCATGTGTATGAATATGCGGCGAATGAAAACTGGGAAAGCAACATAGTGGTGCATCGCAAGGCCAAGGACCCGGTTACCGGTCTCTATGGTGACTGGAGTGAAGACGTAAAGATGTCCCGCAGGATCGAGGACAAATCCATTCACCAGGCCACCTGGTTCACCGGTGGTAAGCTGCATGGTGTGTACGAAGAGGGTCATGAAGGTGGGTGGAAGTTGACCTACAACTATGTCCCCGGTGGTGCCAACTATGCCGAGGGTGCGGAAAGCACGGTCCGGGATATTCCCGGCGCATCCATCCCCGCCTACTGGCCTGAAATCGAAGCGGATTCCAAGGGCAATCTCTACTGTGTCTGGTCCCAGCGGAGCATGGAAACCAAGGGTGCTTTCAAGCCGGTGGATGGGGAGTGGCGGGACCTCGGGACGTTGATCTTCGGCAGCACGATCACGATGATCGGTATGAAAGTGGCGCGTAACGATGTAGCCTATGTGATTCACAACCAGGGATACAGTGGCTCCGATGAAAACGGCGTGCGCCCCGTGTTCGTACGTTTTACGGATACCAACGTTTCTTCCGCTGTTCCCATTCGGGATACGGGCCGCGGCCAGCGCGTGCTGGAGATTGAAGTGGATCAGAACGGTGCTGTGCATGCCGTGTGGTCCGGACCCTATAGCCGGACTTCCCAGGCACATATGAGTACCTATTACGAACGCGTGCCGCAGGTCGGTGGTCCCCAAGTCAGCATCAGCGCCCCCGCTGTCGTGCTCACCAATGAGGATGTTGAATTTCAGGGGAATGTCACTTCCTCCTCCTCTCCCATCCTGAAACACCGCTTCTATTGCCGCAATGCCAGGGTCTGGGGCGGAGAGGATGATTCCTCCACCTACACCATGCGCTTCACCAAAGAAGGATTCTACACGGTCCATTACTACGTGGCCGACAGCCAGAACCTGATGGGCCATGCGGCGATCACCATTGAAGCCGTTGATGCGCCCTTCCAGCCCACAGGCGGCGTCCGGTCCACGGATATCGTCCGCG
>CAYVBC010000128.1:0-5195 GCA_964449545.1 uncultured Clostridia bacterium
GGAATCAATGCCCTGTACCGGAACCTGATCCCGGATTATAGGGTGTATATCGTGGCCCCGGACAGGGAGCGTAGCGCGGTCAGCATGGCCATCAGCCTGAACCATCCCCTGCGCATTCGTCGTGAAGCCGAAAACCGGGTGGCTGTGGATGGAACTCCTTCCGATTGCATCAATGTGGCGCTGCAGCATGTGCTTCCCCATCCGCCGGACCTGGTGGTTTCAGGAATGAACCAGGGGGAAAACCTGAGCTTTGACGTATTCTTTTCCGGCACAGTGGGCGCCGCGTTTACCGCTCACCTGTATGGAACCCCGGCACTGGCTGTTTCTCTGATTCCCCGGATGGAACCCGGCTCGGATCCGGCCTTTAATTTTAAATCCGGTGTGGAGGTCGCGGTTCCCGTCATTAAACGACTCCTCCACGTGGCCGGAAATGAAGTAGTGTACAATCTCAATATTCCCTTTGAACCTCAGGGACCGGTTCGGGTGACCTCCATCGGAGACAAGCGGTACCATCCGGAGGTCGTGGAAATGCAGGATCCCCGCGGTCGCAGCTACTACTGGCTGGGCTCGGGCAGTCCGGATTACCACGGTGATGAAAATTCAGACGTGGGGGCCGTCTTAAGTGGCTATCCCTCCTTGAGCATCCTTCGATATGACCTGAATTGTGATACTGAACTGAAAAAACTCCGGGAGGAGTTCAAATGAAATGGAATCCCATGCGACGCCTGTACAACTGGGTGCTGGCCTGGGCGGAACGTCCGTCCGCGCATCTGGTCCTGGTACTTCTTGCCCTGGCTGAGAGTAGTTTTTTTCCGGTTCCCCCAGACGTTCTGCTGATTCCACTGGTGCTGGGAGCCCGTCGCAAATGGTTTCGCCTGGCTCTCTCCGTTACCTTGGCATCCGCCGTGGGCGGTGTGCTGGGGTACCTGATCGGGTGGAAACTGTGGTGGGCCGCATCCGGAGATTTTTCCGGAGTGGCGCAGTTTTTTTTCCGTGTGATTCCAGGGTTCACGGAAGAAATGTTTCATGCCATGCGGGTCAAGTACGAATTGTACAATTTCTGGATTGTATTTACCGCGGGCTTCACGCCGATCCCCTATAAGATTTTCACCATCTCATCGGGTGCGTTCCAGGTTTCCTTCCCGGTTTTTCTGGTGGCATCCATTGTCTCCCGGGGGGCGCGGTTTTTTATCATCTCCTTTCTTGTCTCCTGGTTCGGAGAACCCATCCGCCACTTCATCGACAAGTATTTCAACTGGCTGGCCCTTCTTTTCACAGTGCTTCTGGTGGTGGGGTTTCTTCTTCTGGGGCATATCGTCTGATTCCGGGAATCATTTGACTTTATCTCCAATGAAGCGTAGATTGGGACTCGGTTGCACTGAAATGGGGGATAAAGACAATGCGGGGTGGCGCATTGAAACAGTATCAACGGGAATTGCAGGGATCGGAAGCATTCCAGCGCGCCCGGGGGCGGCCCATGATCACTCTGGCGTATGCCCAGAGCGTGGATGGTGGAATCGCTTCACCGGATCGTGACAAACTCTACCTGAGCAGCGAAGAATCACTGACAATGGCCCACAGGCTGCGGGCCTGCAATCAGGGGGTGCTGCTGGGAAGTGGAACCGCGTTGCGGGAGGATCCACTCCTGACGGTGCGCAAGGTGAAGGGAGAAGATCCCGTTCCCGTGATCCTGGACACCCATTTGCGCATGAGTCCAAAAGCTCGGATGCTTCAGGACCGCTCCACGCTTCCCATCCTGGTGGTGGGTGATTTTCTGTCACTGGAACGCAGACAGTCGTTTCCCCGGAACCTGGCCCGGATTCTTCCCTGTCCATGCACCGCGGATAAGCGTATTGACCTGACCGTGCTGGTCAATAGACTGGCGAAGATGGGGATTTCCCGGATGGTTGTGGAGGGCGGAATCCGTGTGATTACCAGCTTTGTGTCACTGAGAATCGTGGACTGGCTGGCAATCACCGTCACCCCCTTTCTGGCCGGAGGATTGCCCGCCATTTCTGAACTGGGTCCCCGGAATCGGGGTGTGATTTCCTTGAGTCATTGCGAATGGGAGCAGGTCGGCACGGATCTTTTTCTGCTGGCGCGTCCCGACTGGCGCCGGGGTCAACGAGGTTGTCCCGGGGTCGGGGAGGACACACCGGAAGACAACGGGTAGTACCATCAGATTTCACTTGATTCGGCACTGGATCATCGCATCCATCCGGCAATGGTTCACGAAGCGGGGAATTTGCCTGGTCAATGGATTTTCGTTATAATGCATCTATCCGGCGCCTGTTTCCTCGGGGTATTCATGCGAAAATCGTTTGTTCTTTTTTTCATTATTATCCGTTGTATCCTCACTTCACCCATCCTGGCCGCTTCAAACAAGGGATCTGATGATTCTCGGGAGGATCGGAAAGAAAAATCCGGGCTGCGCCTGATCTATTCTCCCATCGCTTACTTTTCGCCGGAAACAAACCTGGCATATGGAATCGCGGGAAGTGGAATCTTCCGCCTGGATCGCGGGATTAATAACCCGAAGCCTTCTTCCATTTCCGCCCTGCTGGTGCATACGCGGAACAAGCAGTTGAAAATGGTGGCTACGGTGGATATGTACTTCAATGAGCTTGGGATTCGTATCCGCCCTGAAGTGACATATCAGGACTATCCGGATAAGTTTTTCGGCATTGGATTCGATACCCTGCCGGAGGATGAAGAATTATACACATCTCGAAAACTGGAGATATCCGTGCTTCTGGAGAAACGGATATGGCGTGATCTGAGCTTCGGGATTCGTTTTCAACGGGATAATTTCGATATCACGGAAACGGTTTCAGGCGGGTTGCTGGATTCCCCGGATACGATCGGGATTACCGGAGGACGAGTGACCGGTTTCGGATTGAACGCCACCTGGGACTCCCGAGACCGCTTGTATTCTCCCAGCCGGGGCACCCTGGCGAAAATTCGCGGCGACCTGTTCATGCGCGGTTTGGGTGGAGATTATGACTTCTCTCATCTCATCATGGACCTGCGCCGTTACCTGACCTTCTCACCCGGACACGTGCTGGCGCTTCAGTGTCGGATGGAGTTGGAAAGCGGAGAGGTGCCATTTTCCTACCTGGCAAGCTTCGGTGGTATGTACGCCATGCGTGGATATTATGATGGGCGTTTCCGGGATCGAAACCTGCTGCTCAGCCAGGTGGAATACCGCATGCCACTCTTCGGACGGATCGAAGGGGCCGCATTCGCAGCGGCAGGAACCGTGGCGCCACGCATGAGTGAGCTGGATCCCCTGAAACCCCTTATTGCCGGTGGCTTTGGTCTGCGATTCGTGTATGATCGCAAAGAGCATATCGTAATCCGCATGGACGTGGGGTTCGGTAAGGATTCTTCCGGTGTCTATTTTTCAATTTACGAGGCATTCTGAATGAAGGCGGTAAAGGATCATCCTCTTCCGGAGTTCCGTTCATATAAATCCGGGGATTACGACTCCCTGATGGCCTTGTGGCGGGAGTGCGGACTCCCACTCAAACCCCTGGGGCGCGACAGCCGGGATCGAATGGAGCGGGAACTTTCCGCCGGGCCGGGAAGACTCTGGGTCGCGGAAACCTCAGGTGAAATCATCGGTGCCGTGCTGGCCACCCACGATGGCAGAAAGGGTTGGATCAACCGTCTTGCCGTTGCGCCAGCCATGCGCCGCCGCGGTCTGGGAATGCGCCTGGCGCGCCTGGCGCTGGACTACCTGCAGAAAGAGTGTGGACTCCTCATCAGCGCCATCCTCATCGAGGGCGACAACCCGCAATCCCTGGCCCTCTTCTCGCGCCTGGGTTTCAAACCCCACCCGGAGATCCAATATTATGCCCTGCGAAATTCCCGGGACGCGTAAAAGGGGAAAGAAAAAAGTGAAAAGTGGAAAGTCGTAAATAAGGAACAGGCAAAAAAGGTTACAGGTCGCAGGGGGCAGGCGTCAGGCGACAAAATGGGTTTCAGGTATTAACAGAACTGGTGAGATATTCGCAGCGGAGCTTTTATATAACAAGTGAAGGGGGAGTGAGAAAATGAGAAATGTGAAGTCAATGACACACGTTTTTTTCTTTATTTCAGTTTTTTTGTTTGCCTGTGCCCTTGGGATACAGGCTGAAGCGGTGACTCAAACTCAGAAGGTGACGAAGCCTTCTTTACAGTTGAAAACTGTACTTCCAGACATAACGATCGCATTAAAAAAAGGATTATCCAGAGTGATGCCGACCGCCTCACGCGGGATGGGAAAAGCCCTGGTACCTGGAGAAACGATCGGAAAGCGAGTGAAGATCGTTGTGAAAAACATCGGTAAGCGGAGGACGGGCCGGTTTTTTGTGGACCTGGTGTTGTCTTCGGACATGAATGTACCCGTGAAACCGGCGGTATATTCACCAGTTTATCAGGAGGATGTGTTGCTGCTGGGCGGCCGGGTCAATGTGGATAACCTGGCTCCGGGAGCGGTCAAGACATTGAGCCTGCCCGAGCAATCCAAAATTCCGGATAAAATCAAACCCGGAACCTATTACCTGGCTGCCGTCGCGGATACTGAAAATGTGGTCAGGGAAAGTAATGAGGCCAATAATATCGCGATGCGTCGGATCCGGGTGAAGATTCCCATGCTTTATCCCATTGTGATCAACTCGGTTGGTCAGACCGGATACTGGTCAAGTGGCTGCGGCAGTATCGAAGTCAACCTGGGGGGCAGCGGGTTCGGCACCGTGATTGGAAACAAAACCGTCAAAATCGGAACCCATACCTTCGGCGCGTCCAACATGGAAGCGTGGTTAGACACAGGCGTCATTGTATGCATGCCCCATGATTTTCCCTTCGGCAATCGGTTTGATATCCAGATCATGGAAAACGGGCACCCCGTTTCCAATAAAAAGAAAAACGTACTCTTGTATATGGACATTACCCAACATGAATTCACCGATGCCGATGGCAGCCCGATTGATTATGCCCAGGCGGGCGATACCATACGGATGAGCGGTCTTTTCGGGACGAACCAGGGCAGTTGCGTGGTTAAATTCGGTGGAGTCAACGCGCAGATCGTTTCCTGGGCGTACAGCGGGATTCTTTTCGTTCTGCCGAATCTGGCTCCGGGGTCATACCCGGTATTTGTTGAAAAAAACGGAACCCGGGTTTCCGTTCAGGTCAATTTCACGATTGCGCCCTGA
>CAYVBC010000129.1:0-5180 GCA_964449545.1 uncultured Clostridia bacterium
ACCAGGTTGTGGACTTCATCAATGAAAAGCAGGGCTCGATCCAGCGATTCCAGCTCCTTCATGCACTTCTTCAAACGGTCCTCAAAGTCCCCCCTGTAACGGGTTCCAGCCAGGAGACCTCCCATATCCAGGGCAAAAATCCTCACCCCCTGAAGGGGTTCGGGGACACGCCCATCCGCAATGCGCTGGGCCAGGCCTTCAGTGATCGCGGTTTTCCCGACCCCGCTGTCTCCCACATGAAGGGGATTGTTTTTTCGGCGGCGGCACAACACCTGAAGGGTTCGCTCAATCACATCCTCACGCCCGATCAGCGGGTCCAGTTCCCCCAGGCTCGCCTTCCGGGTCAGGTCAACAGCGTACAACTCCAGGAAGCTACGTTTCCCGGGTGCCTGACGGGGCTCATCAACGGGTTCCGCACCATCCTCCTCCACCTCTCCGGGCCTTTCCTCCGGTTCTGCTTCCACACTTTCAGCACCATGAGAAAGATAGGTCAGCACGTCGATCCGGGAGATGCCTCCCTTCTGGAGAAAATACACCGTGTAGGAATCCTCCTCCAGAAAAAACGCGGCAAACACGTCCCCCAGCTCCAGTCTGGATTTCTGCGCCGAAGCCACATGAAGAATGGCGTTCTCCATGACACTTTCGAATCCTTCGGATTGTTCCGGGTCTCCATGTTCACGGCGGGGAATATGGGGGGAATCAAGAAACTCCTTCAACTCCCGCTTCAACTCTCCCACATTTCCACCGGAGTTCTCAACAATGGCCCGGCCCTGATCAAAAAAGAGGGATGCATACAGGACATGTTCCGGGGTCATGTATTCATGCCGGCGACTTTTCGCCTCACCGAAAGCAGCGCTGAGCACCGCGGTTAATTCTTCACTGATTTTCATGGCTGTTGGTTGGACGGATCAAGTGGGTTCACAGGTACACCGCAATGGGAATTCATGATCCCTGGCCCGATTCCGGACCTCACGCGCCTTGGTATGCGCGACATCGTGGGTATACACGCCGCAGATGCCCTGGCCTATCCGGTGCACATCCAACATGATCCGGTTGGCTTCCTGCACGGATTTCTGAAATACCTTTACCAGAACATCCACCACGAAATCCATTGTCGTATAGTCGTCATTGTAGAGAATGACCCTGTACATACGGGGTTTACGTACCTCGTCTTCTACATCGAGACGGGGTGAGATAAGCCCTGATCCGGGCATTGAATTGTCTGACGACATGAGATTGCCTCTTGATTCCATCGGGGACCACCGGGTACATTCCCGATTATCCCTGAACCCGTAAAATTCTCGGATGATGCTATTATAACATCGGCCGCATGGGCTGTCAAAAGCCACACAAAATCTTGACTTGGCCGCCGGATTCTGACACCATGGATCCTTCATGAGCACTTTGACGGGTTGGCGTGGACGCATACTGAAAGTGGACCTGGAAACAGGAACCATCCGTGTGATCCGCCCCGATCCGACGGTATACAAAAAGTGTATCGGTGGCCGGGGACTGGCTGGATATTTCCTGTACCCGGAGGTCACCCGCGACTGGACGGACCCCCGGATGCCCCTGATCTTCATGACCGGCCCCCTGGTGGATACCATCAGCCCCACTCCGGGACGAATGACCATCATGTCCCGTTCTCCTCTGACCGGCACCATTTGCGACGCCTCCGTCGGAGGATCTTTCGGCGTACAGCTGAAACGTGCCGGTTGGGATGGCATCCTGGTAACGGGCGCCCATCACGCGCTGTGCGGCATCGAAATCCAGGATGAACGGGTATCGATTGAAAACGCCACGGACCTGCAGGGTGCTTCTCCGGACCAGGTCATCCGGGCAAAAGAAAAGAGCGGCGGTTCCGTGGCAGCCATCGGGAAAGCGGCTGAAAACGGAGTCCGCTTTGCCGGGATCGTCGTGGACCGACACTATTTCGCCGGCAGAGGGGGGCTGGGTCGAATCATGGCCCTGCGCAACCTGAAATACATCCGGGTCCGGGGCAGTGGCCGGACTCCGGTCCACGACAGAGAGGATTTAAAAGCTGCGCGCAGAGAAATTTTCCGCCTCACCGCCGCTTCTCCGGTACTTCAGGGCGAACTGGGGATCCGGGCCTTCGGCACAGCGGCCCTGTATGATCTGATCCACCAGCGAAGAATGATGCCCACAGCCAACTTTAGGCATACCTGTTTCCCATCGGCTCCGGATATGAACGCACCGGCCTTTCACCGCAGCTTCTCTCCCGGAAGTTACGGATGTTCCGGATGCCATATCCAATGCAAAAAAAGAGCAAAGGATGGCCGTTCTCTCCCGGAATTCGAATCTCTCTCCCATTTCAGTGCCCTGGTTGAAAACCGGGACATGGAAACGGTCATGGCCGCCAACCAGGTATGCAATGACAGTGGAATGGACACCATTGAAGCCGCATCGACCCTGGCCTGCCATTATGAATTCACCGGCACCCGACCGGAAGCGGGCGATATGGTCTCCCTGTTGGAAGAGATCGCTGCCGGCCGCCACCCGGACCTGGCCGAGGGGGCATTGAGATACGCCACCTCGGTGGGCCATCCGGAACTCGCCATGGTAGTGAAAGGGCAGTCCCTGCCTGCGTACGATCCACGGGGCGTCTATGGAATGGCGCTGGCATACGCGGTTTCCACCCGGGGGGGATGTCATCTTCGCGCTTATCCCATCAGTCATGAAATTCTACGAAAACCGGTTGCCACCAACCGTTTCACCTTCAGCGGCAAAGCACGTATGGTCAAGCTGGCCGAAGACCAGAACGCCGCGGTGGATTCCCTTACCGCATGCAAATTCATGTTTTTTGCCGCTTCCCTTGAGGAGTTCGCGCGTGCCTTTTCCGCGGTGACCGGAGTCACCATGACGGCCCAGGATCTCCAATCCACCGGCGAGACAATTGTGATGAGGGAAAGGTGCATGAACACCATGAATGGATTCAATGCGGATGATGACGATCTGCCGGAACGTTTTTTTACAGATTCCGGAACCGGAGGGAACGGCATCCAGGTCCCCCCACTGGACCGGAACGAATTTCTGGACTGCCGCTCGAAGTACTACCGCATCCGCGGCCTGAACCGGAACGGCCAGCCCGATTCAGATCACCCATCATGGGAAGAGGAACATGATTAATCTCCTGGAAAAATACACCGGGAAACTCACCCAACGGGGACTGGCGCAGAAATGCGACATCTCCTTTGCCGCCCTGGAAGCGGAGGTAACCTGGAACCGTCCCGATCCCCCGATCCACCTGGAACCACTGTTTGACAAACTATCCATTTCCACTCTGCTCAGCGCCCGGCCGCAGGAACCCTACCGCTCCATTCTGGACGCCCTGGTCCGCACCCATTCCCACCCTCTGATGCCCCAGGACACGGAAACCCGCACCTTTCTGCATGACCTGCCCGTGGCCCGCAGTACGGACCCCGCCGAACTCGCGCACCATCTTCGTCGCCGCAAGGGCGTTATCGCTCCCGGCCCCATACTGGTAACCACGGGCACGGTGACTCCGGAACAGGCCTATATCGTCTTCTCCTCCATGATCCACGCGGCCTTCGTATTGTATTTCCTTGAAACCCTGGACCACTTCCGATCCGGGTCCCCTGGAAAACAGGAAACAGAAACCTTCCATCGGATCTGGCATCTCCTGCCCCCCATGCCCGAACCCGGGCTTGCCCTGAAATCCGGGCCCTTTTCGTCAGAAAAGGCCATTTACCCGGCGATCATTGAGGCCGGGGAGCGCACAGTGGATGCCGGACTGGTAGATTCATATTTCGGCAACATCTCCATGCGTCACGGGGATACCATCTTCATCAGTCAGACCGGCAGTTCCCTTGAGGAACTCGGCGGATGCATCGATGCCTGCCCCATGGACCTTTCCTCCTGCGCCGGTATCACCGCCTCCAGTGAGCTGTCAGCCCACCGTCGCATTTACGAAGGTTCAGACCTGGAGACCATTCTGCATGGACACCCTCGCTTTTCAGTCATTCTCTCATTGGATTGCCGCTTCAGGACTGATTGCCCCGACAGCCATCGTTGCCACACCCATTGCTCCCGTAAACGAATGGTGAATGGAATTCCCGTCGTATCCGGCGAAGTGGGAACAGGGCCCTTCGGACTGGATCGCACCATGCCTCCGGCTGTATCCCGATACGGGGCGGCAATCGTGTATGGACATGGGGTGTTTACTGCGGGAAAAACGGATTTCGCTACGCCTTTCAAACGTCTGCTTGAAACGGAAAACGGTTGCCGAGAGGAATACGAGCGTCGGTTACGGAGCAGTTGAGAAAAACAGTCCCGGGTCAGTCAGCGAGACGAACTTCAGTGATCTCTGGAACATCTTCAACCATGACCTGTTCCACAAACCCCTTGAGCGTCAGGTTGCGCATGGGGCATCCACCACAGGCACCGGCAAATCGAACCAACACAACCTTTTCTTCCTCAAGAATATCCACAACTTCAATATCCCCCCCATCCCGTTGCAGGGCGGGGCGTACCTTTTCTATAACCGCATTGACCTTTTCTTTCAGGCTCATATTTTTCTCCTGTCTTCCTTCATTTTCCACTGTAAATACCGGTAATTCCCGGCCATTGTACGACACGTCAGGCAGCGTGTCAACGTCCGATTAATCAACATAATCCAGCATGCGGCGCAATGCTCCGGCTGCCCGCCTCGATATCGCGGAATCGATTTCAATGGCGTACCGATTCATCTCCAGGGCATCCCGGACATCCGCCAACCCGGTTCGCTTCATATTGGAACAGATTTTCGGATGACCGGCGGCAAAAAATTCCCTGTCCGGGTATTCCCTGCGCATCCGTTCCAGCAATCCCTCTTCCGTGGCCACGATGAAGCGTTGGACCCGCGATGTTTTCACTTCCCGCAACATCCCGCTGGTAGAGCATACCGCATCAGCCATCTCCAGCACCTCCATCCTTGCTTCCGGATGAACCAGAACCCGGGCATCCGGAAACTTCCGGCGCATGGCGGCAATTTCATCGGTACGGATCCGATTGTGCACGTAACAATACCCTTCAAAAAGGATCACTTCCTTTTCCGGAACCTGGCTGGCAACCCAGGCCCCCAGGTTACGATCCGGCACAAAAATCACCTTACGGGCTTCCACGTGACGCACCACGGACACCGCGTTTGCGGAAGTGCAGCA
>CAYVBC010000130.1:0-5153 GCA_964449545.1 uncultured Clostridia bacterium
TTCAAGGTGGTTTCCACACTGGGAGACACCTTTCTGGGCGGCAGCGATTTCGACTCCCGAGTCATCGACTGGATCGCGGCCAAAGTATCCGGAGAGACGAAAAAGCCCTTCAGCCCCGATGAACAGACACTGCAACGCGTATGTCAGAGCGCGGAGAAAGCAAAAATCGAGCTTTCCCATCATGATGAAGCATTGGTATCCATCCCCTACCTGATGCACGGAGAGGATGGCCGGCCATATCACTTCCAGCACAAGCTCACGCGCACGGAGCTGGAACATGCCACCGCCGGCCTGGTGGAACGTACCATCGGACTGGTCCAGAGGTCTCTGGATGATATCAACGCCGGCCCCGCGGACATCGAAAGCGTGATTCTTGTGGGCGGACAAAGTCGCATGCCCCTGGTGAGCCGAAGGCTGGAAGAGTTGTTTTCCAAACCCCCGGACAGTTCACTCAATCCCGAAGAGGTGGTGGCCCGGGGAGCCGCGCTGCAGTCCGCGATCATTGAAGGCAGCGTCAAGGACCTTCTTCTCCTGGATGTCACGCCGCTTTCCCTGGGCGTGGAAGCCAAGGGCGACAAATTTGAGACAATCATCGAACGCAACAGCACCGTTCCCATCAAGCGTTCCCAGATATTCACCACAATCAACGACAACCAGCGTGTGGTTAAAATCCATGTTCTCCAGGGAGAACGCGCGCTGGCATCGGAAAACCGGTCTCTGGGTCATTTCAACCTGGTGGGGATTCCGCTGGCACCCAAGGGAATTCCCCAGATTGATGTCACTTTTGAAATTGATGCCAATGGCATTGTAAAGGTTTCGGCCCATGACAAGCAGACGGGGATTACCCAGGGGATGAAGGTTCAGCCCGCCAGCGGGCTGGCTCCTGAAGAGATCGATCGGATCCTGGAAGAATCTAAACGATTCAGGGATGAAGATGAGCTTCGCCTGCGCCTGAAACAGATAAAGGAAGATCTGAGTACCGAATCCGAAACCGTACGTTTCTTTCTGGAAAATCATACAAAAAAAATTGAGCTGGTGGCCCAATCGGAAATGCGCTCCCTGCTGGGAAAGGTCGAGAAAGCCCTGGAAGGTGACGACATCACCCTCATGACAAAGCTCCTGGAACGAATCCGGCGACAACGAAGCCGGATCAACACAACCCTGATGGCGGAATTCGAATCATAAACCCATGAATACACAAGACTACTACGCGGCCCTCGGGGTCGCACGCGACGCGTCCAAAGAAGAGATCAAGAAATCCTACCGGACTCTGGCCATGAAATATCATCCGGACCGGAACCAGGATAATCCCGAAGCGGAAGAGAAATTCAAACAGGCATCCGAAGCATACGCCATACTGGGAAATGAAGAAAAGCGCCGGATTTACGACCGCTACGGAGCGGAAGGTCTTCGCAACAACGGCGGTTTCAGTGAATCCTCTTTTTTCACGGACTCCGTTTTCTCCGATTTTGAAGACATCCTGGGAAACCTCTTCGGTTTCGGCTCCATGTTCGGCGGTTCCCGCCGTCGCCGTGGACCCCGCAGGGGCCAGGACATCGGGATGGAAGTTCAGCTCACCATGGAGGAAGCATTTCATGGCGTGGAACGGGAGCTCAGCCTGGAGCGGGAAGAGAAGTGTCCGGAATGCGATGGCTCCGGCAGCGAACCGGGAACCCACGCGGAAACGTGCTCCCAATGCGGCGGGAGTGGGCAGGTTCGACGCAGCCAGGGATTTTTCTCCGTCACCGCCCCCTGTCGTCTCTGTGGCGGCAGTGGGAAAATCATCAAGAATCCCTGTAGCCATTGCAGTGGCGGTGGACGGGTCCGGGCCAGGAAAGAGATCTCGGTTAAAATCCCGGCGGGGGTGGACTCGGGGAATCGTCTGCGTGTTTCCGGAGAGGGCGAATCCGGCCATGCAGGAGGGCCTCCCGGAGATCTCTACCTGATGCTCACGGTATCCCCCCATGAAACATTTTCCCGGGAGGAAAACCACCTGGTCATGAAACTGGAGATCTCTTTTGCCCAGGCCGCCCTGGGAGACGAACTGGAGATTGAAACCTTCGCGGGAAAAGAAAAAGTCAAAGTGCCCGCGGGCGCGCAATCCGGGCATGTGGTCTCAATCCGGCACAAGGGATTCCGCAGCATAAACGGATGGGGTCGCGGAGACCTGAAAGTCCTGTTGATGGTCCGCACCCCGGAGCGCCTTGGACGTGAAGAAAAAAAGCTGTTTCAATCCCTGCGCCGCCTGGAGCAGGAACGCGGGGAGTAACCCGGGGATGGTGGGGCGTCGTTTCCTCACGGAATCCGGAGGAGATATTGAATCCATTGTTATTCAGGGGGAAGAATACCACCATCTGGTTCATGTCATGCGGGCCGGATTGGAGATGGACATCGAGGCGGTAAACGGCCGGGGAGAATGGTTCCGCGCGCGGATCACACGCATCACCTCATCCCGGGTCGAAGCCCGGATCACGGAACGGATTGAGGAACCCAGGCCCGAAGCGCGCCTGATTCTGGCGCCCTCAATTCTGAAAAAACGCCCCATGGACCTGCTGATCGAAAAACTCTGTGAACTGGGAGTGGATGAAATCCGCCCCCTTCGTTTTGATCGCACGGACGCGGACTTCAGCGAAAAAACACTGCAACGCTGGCACCGGGTGGCCATGCAGACCCTGAAAGTCAACCGACGCCTGTGGATGACGCGGATCCATCCCCCGATCCCCCTGAAGCAGCTGATAGCGAACCCTCCGGAAGGAGCCACTCGCTTCTTCCTGGATATTCAGGGAAGCGTCGGGCGGATCACTTCCGCCGCCATCCCCGCAATCTGCGTGGTGGGCCCTCCCGGGGATTTCTCTCAAAAGGAACACGCGGCCCTGGAGGAAGCGGGATTCACGCCATGGAATATCAATTCCGGCGTGCTCAGGAGCGAAACCGCCACGGTTGCCGCGGCCGCATTGATGGGACACGCGCTGGTTTCTCCGACCCCTTGAATTCCGCGCTCCAAAGGAGTAAGCTGAACAGTCATGATTGAACTGAAGGGCAGCATCGGCAAGTACCGGATCCTGAAAAAACTGGGCTCAGGCGGATTCGGCACCGTTTACCTGGCGGAAGATACGTTTCTCAAGAGCCTGAGAGCGCTGAAAATCCCGCACCGGATCGGGGTGCAGACGGAAAAACTTCTCCAGGAATCGGCGCTTCAATCCAAGCTTCTCCAACACCCCCATATCGTCAAACTGCTCACCGTGGATGTCATCGACAACGTGTACATCATGGTGATGGAATACATTGACGGCACGGATCTGGAACACCGCATAGACGAACAGGACAACCTGGAACTCCCCGAGTCCACCCGCTACCTGCGTCAGATCCTGTCCGCTCTGGGATTCGCCCATCAGCACAAAGTCATCCATCGTGACATCCGTCCATCCAACATATTGATCGACAAGGAAGACAACATCAAGGTGACGGATTTCGGAACATCCACCCTGCTGCTGGGCAAACCCTTCGCCACCACGAGAATCGGATCTCCGCCCTACATGGCCCCCGAGCAATTCGAAGGGCGGGCCGTACTGTCCTCGGACATCTACTCCATCGGTTGTCTGTTCTACGAGATGGTGACCGGATTCCCGCCCATTGTGCTGGCCAACCCAATGGAGATCTACAAAAAAGCGAAGTCCGGTGAGATCGTCCCCTTGAACAAGAAAAATGCCGGTGTGTCGGATGAGTTGAACCGCATTGTCATGCGGATGCTCACCCCGGACCCGGAAAAACGGTACAAGCGGGTGGAAGAGGTGGAATCCGAACTGGATCAGGCGGAGAACCGCCCCCCGGACCGCTCCACCGACCTCCGCGACATCCAGAGCCGGATTACGGCGCGGGATCAGCGAACGGACCACGTCTGCTGGAACTGCAAAAAAACAATGCCCCGCCTCACAAAAAAGTGCATCTACTGCGGGGCCGAACAATAACCTGAATCCTTTAGGACGGTGACCGATGGCATCCACTCCATCCCCCATTCCAATGGCAATTCTCCTCATGATCACCTTATGCCTGGCCCCATTGTTCTCCGTGGAAGCCCCCTCGGACCCGCCACCGCCCCCCGAGGCCCGCAGCTGGAAATTGTCCATCAACGGGGGATTGACACTGAACAGCGGAAATACCCGCAACCGTATGTTCAACGGCAATGCCGCTTTTGCCATCAAGCTGGACGGCTTCGAGCTGGACACGGAATTGGATTTTCTCTATGGAAAAAACAGCTGGGAAGTGATTCAGAATAAAGGAAAGTGGACCAGCCATTTTTCCCGCAGCCTGAACCAGAGCCTCAACCTCTTCGGTCAGGTGGTGATGGAGTACGATAGGATCGCCGAAATCGACCTGAGAACCACGGCCGGACTGGGCTTGCGGATCGATCTGCTGGACACCGAAAGGCTCAAGACCGAGCTCACCGCAAGCATAAACGGTGAATTCCTCAATTCCCCCGGAGACGCCGCGATCCTGCGGTCCCTGCGCCTCCGGATCTCACTGCGGTCGAAGATCCTGTTTTCCGAAACCGCCGGCATCGACGCGAGTCTCCTCTACACTCCGGACGTGACGAAAATGGCACGGGACTACCGCCTCGAGGGAGACATATCTCTCTCCCTGCTGATGAAAAAACCCGTATGGCTGACGATCCGGTTGAAAGACCGCTACAACAACGCCCCCCTCTCCGCTAGACTGGAAAAGAACGATCTCACCCTGATCAACTCCATTGAGATCCGTTTCTGACCTATTGGGATTGCGCTGCATGCAGTGTATGGTTTATAATCCTCGTTCATGAATATTCTGGGAATTTCCGCATTCTATCACGATTCCGCGGTGGCGCTGGTCCGGGATGGAGAGATCCTCTATGCCGCTCAGGAGGAACGCTTCACCCGGAAAAAGCACGACCACTCATTCCCGCATAACGCGCTGGAAGACTGCCTGAAAACCCTGAACCTCTCGCTCCATGAGATTGACAGGGTGGTATTCTACGAAAAACCCTTCCTGAAATTCGACCGCCTCCTGTCCACCTACATGCAGTTCGCTCCCCGGGGATGGCGCAGTTTCATGGCCGCCATGCCCGTATGGTTCAAGGAAAAGCTCTATATCAAACACCGCATCCAGGAAGTGGTTGG
>CAYVBC010000131.1:0-5122 GCA_964449545.1 uncultured Clostridia bacterium
GTACTGCTCCTGGATCTTCTGACGCGACAGGTGGGTGTAGATCTCGGTGGTGGAGATGCTGGCGTGGCCCAGCATCATCTGCACGGAACGCAGATCCGCCCCCTCCTCCACCAGGTGGGTGGCGAATGAGTGGCGCAGGGTGTGGGGCGTCAACTCCTTGCGGATTCCCATCCGGTGTGCGAACCCTTTGATCACCTTCCACAGGCCCTGGCGGCTGATCCGCCCGCCGTCGCGGTTGAGGAACACATGGTCTTCGGCGGGATCTTTCACGAGGTGGGGACGTGCCTCCTCCAGATAGCGGGAGAGCCATTTGACCGCTGCATCACCGAAGGGAACCACCCGTTCCCGTCCACCCTTGCCCGTGACCCGCAGAAAATGCTCCTCCAGGTAGACATTCTCCCGATTGAGTCCGCAGACCTCGGAGATCCTCAGACCGGTTCCGTACATCACTTCCAGGATCGCCTTGTTGCGCAGGCCGAGGGGTTTGGAAAGGTCCGGGAGCTCCAGCAATTGAGATACCTGGGACACGGAAAGGTAATGGGGAAGAGATTTCCATTGTTTCGGCAGAGGCAGGCTTGAAAAAGGGTTGCTGAGAACAGCCTCTTCGACGACCAGGTAGTTGTAGAATCCCCGCAATGCTGAAATCAACTGGGCACGCGTGGTGGCACTGCGTCCGCCGGCACCGTATTCACGCAGAAAACGGATTACAAAGGGTTCCGGAACCGCCCGGTGATGGCAGCGTTCCCGTTCAAGATACATCCGCCACTGGTACAGGGCGGCGGAATATGCTTTCAGCGTGTTGTGGGAAAGGCCCCTTTCCATGCGCAGGTAAGCGGCCCAGTGGCGGTCATCTTCCGTGAAGGATTCGGCGTTGAACCCGGTTCCCTTCCGTACCATTGTGGGTTTGCCTGCCAATTGCTTAGAGGAAGGGGTTTAAACGATTTTCCCTTTCCATGGTGGTCGTTTCTCCATGACCGGGAAGCACGAGTACTTCCGGGTCCAATGCTTTCAACAACTGAAGGGAGTCCTGCAGGATGGCGAAGTCTCCGCCCGGCAGGTCCGTGCGGCCGATGGATCCGGCAAACAACGTGTCGCCGGAAAGCAGTACCTTTCCCGATATCAGGCAGATGGAGCCGGGTGAGTGCCCTGGTGTGTAGATGACGCGCCAAGACAGGCTGCCCACGGTGAGAACTTCATCTTGATGCAGGAAACGGTCGGCCGCGGGAGGCATTTCAAGGCCCAGAGCCGCGGCCATTTCGGCATTGAACGGGGATCGCAAGTGGCGGGCGGAGATGGGATGTGTGGCTACCGGAACCGGAAACTCACGAACCAGGGCGGAAACGCCACCCGTGTGATCGATATGACAATGGGTCAAAACGATGATTTCCGGAGTCAGATTGCGCTCGCGAATCTCGGAGATGATTCGATCCGCCTGGTCTCCCGGGTCCACAATCATGCACGCGGATTCTCCTTCCGCATGCAGCAGGTAGGTATTGGTCTGGATTTCACCCACGGTGATGCGGGTGAATTCGGGGATGGTGGTTTTCATTCGTTTTCCTCTTTTTTCAGTGCCCGCCATAGGAGGGATTTTCCCGTCATCTCTGCCGGGATGGGTATTCCCAGCAACTGCAGCATCGTGGGCGCGATGTCGGAGAGTCGCCCCCGCTGACAAAGAGCGGGGGCATCCCCGCCCACCAGGGTCAGGGGAACCGGGTTGGTGGTGTGCGCCGTCATGGGAGAGCCGTCTTCCAGACGAGTCTGCTCGGCATTGCCGTGATCCGCGGTCAGGATGCAGGCGCCGCCCTGTTCCAGAACGGCGGTAGCGACTTCATGAACGCATTTGTCCACCGTTTCGACGGCTTCGACGATGCGGTCGTGGATGCCCGTGTGTCCCACCATATCACAATTGGCGAAATTGACGATGATGACCGGATGCCTGTCCGCCTGAATTGCGGCCAGCAGTTGATCCCGGACCCCGTAAGCGCTCATTTCGGGTTGAAGATCATAGGTGGCGACTTTGGGGCTGGGAATGAGGATGCGGTCTTCACCCTCAAAGGGTTCGTTACGCTGCCCATTGAAGAAGAAGGTGACGTGAGCGTATTTTTCAGTCTCCGCGCAGCGGAGCTGGGGAATGCCCGCTTTACTCAGCACCTCTCCCAGGATGTTTTCGTGGGTCTGTTCCGGAAACGCTTCCCGGAAGTGACCCTGATCGTAGTAATGGGTCATGGCCACTAAATCCAGTTCCAGATTCGAGGTGGGAAATTCTGAAAAGTCCGGTTCCACCAGGGCGCGTGTGAGCTGGCGGGTGCGGTCAAAACGGAAGTTGAAAAATATGAATCCGTCCCCTGGCTGAATTCCTGAAAATCCGGGAAGGATCCGGGGTTTGATGAACTCGTCTGTTTCTCCGTTCCCATAGGCCTCATCAATGGCTTCCCGCCATGATGCGGATCCATCTCCGCGGGCATGCACCAGTCCCTCCCAGGCCAGTCGTGTACGATCCCAGCGGGTATCCCGGTCCATGGCGTAGTACCGGCCCATTACCGTGCCGATCCGCCCGATGCCGATTTCATCCATTCCGGATTGCAGGAAGGCCAGGTGTTCATGGGCGGATTTGGGCGGCGTATCCCGGCCGTCGGTGATGGCGTGCAGCACCACATCCTCCATTCCGTGTTTCTTGCAGATATTCAGGATTGCCAGGGCATGTCGCGTGACCGCGTGCACACCCTCTTCCTGAATTAGACCCATGAGGTGAAGGGTTTTTTTCTTTTTTCCGGTCTCTTCCACAACCCGGTTCAGTTCAGGGTTACGGGAAAAGTCGCCGCTTTCCACGGCTTGATCGATCCGGGTCAGGCTCTGGAAAACCACGCGTCCGGCGCCCATGTTCAGATGACCGACTTCGCTGTTCCCCTGGTATCCCTCAGGCAGCCCCACGGCCAGGCCGGAGGTATCCACCAGGCAGGTGGGAAAATGGCTCTGAAAGAAGTCGGTATGGGGCGTGTCTGCGTTTAAAATGGCGTTTCCGGGACCCGGCGGGCCCCATCCCCAGCCGTCACGGATGATTAAACATATTTTTGGATATTTCATGGTTCATTCTCTTTTGCAGAGTATACCATATCTGAAGGGTCCACATCTCCCATCCATACACAATATCGTTGAAAAGGGATGCAGATGGGAAAGTGATCTGGACGCTCCAGCCTTCATCCGGATACTGAATGGCGGAAATAGAAAATCATGGATGTTTTGATTTTTTTCTGTTTTGCTCCTGAAAAGCGGATTTAGGTCAAATATTATCCCGGGAGGGTGAATCCGACATGTGGAATAGCGCCCTGATCGGTCGTTTTTAAACCAGGCGGAGTGAAATCGCCACTGAACGGTTTGCAAAAGTAAACCGGTTTACTTATAATTTCCGGGATTGTCTCTTGAGAGAGGAGGTTGCATGAAACGCATTTTCAAACAGACATTTGCGGTTGCGGGGATCCTGTTGCTGAGCACAGGCCTTGCGGCCAACGGACTCAACCTGAACAGCGTGGGTGCCAAAGCCGTTGGAATGGGTGGCGCTTTCGTCGGACTGGCGGATGATTACAGCGCCATGTTCTGGAATCCCGCCGGCATCATTCAGCAGGAGGGCCCTGTCCTGTCCATCTACGGCAGTTCCATCGTGCCTACGTCTACCTATGAATTTCCCCTGCTGGGGATCGACACCCAGACCGAAAGCAAGATGTATCCCAACGGCGCCCTGGGTTTCATTAAACCCCTGTCGGACAAGGTGACCGTAGGGGTCCTGGCCTATGTGCCATCCGGTGCCGGCGCCACCTGGGACGGAGCCCCTCTGGCCCTGTTGGCCGGTGGAATGAATCTGGAATGGGAGAGTATGGTGGGGATCATTGCCGTTTCCCCCTCCATCGCGGTGCGCTTGACGGATAAGTTCACCCTGGGCGCAGCCCTGAATGTGTACTACGGCTTTCTGAAGATGAAACGGCCGGCTGTGGGTCAGTATGATGAGAACCTGAATGGAATCGCGGTTGGCGCCACGATCAGTGCCCTGTTCCAGCCTTCCGACAAGGTCAGCTTCGGTCTTACCTATAAGACGCCCATCAGCGTAAAGCTGGAGGGGGATGCGACCATGAGTGGCGCGCCGCTTTTTGGTCTCTCCGACATGGCCAAGGCGGAACGATCCGCGGACTGGCCGGCCTGGATCGGATTCGGTGTGGCCATCAAGCCCACGGATCGTCTGACGGTTACAGCGGACCTGCAGTTCACGGACTGGCAGTCCCTGACGGATATTCCTATTACCTATCTGGATCCCGGGTGGCAGTTGTATTTTGCTGAGGGAAGCAAGTTCGAACTGCGCTGGGAGAGTAAGATCCAGTGGCGCTTCGGCATGGAATACAAGCTGAACGACACCTGGGCCGTGCGCGCGGGGTACTATTACGACCCCTCCCCCGGTCCGCTGGAAACAGCCAATATTCTGCTGCCTCAATTTACCTACCATTGGGCCACAGCCGGATTCGGATATCACACGGACAAGATCACCCTGGACGTGGCCGTGGAGATCGGAATGGGTCAGGATCGGGAAGTTCCCTATGCGCTTGAATTCGATATGCCCGGGACCCACGGGATGTCCATGTGGGTACCCACCATCGCGTTTACCTATCGTTTCTGATTTTTACTGATTAATCGGATACGGGGAGAAGGCGGCATTGCCGCCTTCTCCTCTTTTTTTCAAATTTACAGCCATCTCCTGGTTGAAAAATCCCCGACAATACCGTAGCATCTGTTCAGGAGGTCTGCCATGGAAGAAAAATTCAATATTCCCGCTGATGTACCCAACGGACAGATCAACGAGTACCTCAACAACTATGACGATATCACGTTGGGCTCCGATCGCCTCATGCTCTATGCGGGCGATCAGAAAATTGAACACCTGAACAAGGATTTTTACGGAGCCGGGATCGCTGCGGATGACAATGATCCGGAGCATCTTTTCAAGATCGCGGACACGGCTGAAATTGGTGTGTTCGCCACCCAGATGGGATTGATTTCCACATATGGTGGCGATTATCCCGAGGTTCCATACCTGGTCAAACTGAATTCGAAGACCAACCTGGTTAAAACCGCTCAG
>CAYVBC010000132.1:0-5109 GCA_964449545.1 uncultured Clostridia bacterium
AAAAAGCCCCCCGGCCTTGCGACCGGGGGGCGGGTGTATCTGTATTTCTGACGGAAATCAAAACTTGACGCGTACGCCGAAAATCATCTGCCAGCGGCTGAGCAGCTGGTTGAGGGTGTAGCGGGCGTCGGTGGAGTCGGTCTTGCCCCAGAACTCGAACATGGGCAGGCCGGTGTCATCATCCATGCCGCGGTAGGTCAGTGGCGCGTCGTCGTACTGGATGTACTTGTACACGCCCCATTCCTTGTTGAACATGTTGAGCAGGTTGGTGATGTCCATGGTGAGTTGGATCTTGGCGTTTTTCAGAACGGGAAGGGGAACCGACTGGGCGAATTTCAGGTCGATCCGGTGGTACCAGGGATCCCGGCTGGCGTTGCGGGGCAGAACCTGGCCGCGGTGGCTGTCCAGAGCCGGATCTCCCGAAATGTAAGCATCCAGGTCGTCCCAGGTGCCCTTGAGCAGGATCAATTCGCTGGCGCTGGCGGGCACGTAGATGGAGTCGTTGTTGAATCCATCACCGTTGAAGTCGTTGTAGTAGCGGGTGGAGTAGGGTTTGCCCGAACGGCCGGTGTAGAAAAGGGTAACCATGGTGGGGGCCTTGGCGATCAGTTCGCAACGCTTGGTGATGGAGAACACGAAGCGGTGGCGGACGTCGTGGGGGGAGTAGGAGAGTACCGGCTTGTTGGGATCGCCGGCGTGGATGTTGTACTGCCAGTTGGAGAGGGCCTGGGAGGAGGTGCCGCCGAAGAGGTCCTTGGACATCCCGTAGGTGTAAGAGGCGTTGAAGTTGTTGCCCTTGCCCCATTCCTTCTGCAGCTGGAAGCTGAGGGCGTACTGGAAACCCTCATTGGTGTTGGAAAGCAGGACAACATCTCCGAAATCCGGGTTGATATAGTCCGCGCGCCCGTAGATGTAGGAAGCGGTTGAGGGCGACCCGTAAAGGGCACGTCCGTCAAAGGCGTACTTGCCGTTGGGCGCGATATTGATATTCTGATAAAGGATCTCGTTGATGCTCTTGGAGTATACGAACTCCACGGTGCCCATAAAACCCATGGGCAGCTTCTGGTCCACCGCCAGGTTGAATCGCCACAACTGGGGGAAGCGGTAGTTGTCGTCGATCAGGTTGACGGACGAAGCGTTGTTGGCGTAGGGGGATTTGGGCTGGTTGTAGGGGTCGGTGATAAAGAAGTCCGGCGAGTAGTCGCGGTAACGGCCCAGTTCCGTGCCGGTGTTGCTGTACTGGTTGGAGATCCAGACATAGGGGGTGCGGCCGGAGAAGATGCCGATGCCGCCGCGAACCTGGGTGCTCTGGTCTGAGAACACGTCCCAGTTGAAGCCCAGGCGCGGGGACCACAGGAGGTTGCCGCCGGCGTTCTGGTCCGTGCGAATGCCGAAAGCCGCTTCCACGGCCGGGTTGGCCGGGGGGGTGTCGGGCATCAGGGGTACATCGGCGCGCAGGCCGATGGTGAGGTTCAGGTTGGGCAATACGTTCCAGGTATCCATGGCGTACAATCCAATCTGGGCCACGGAAAATTCGGCCGGAGCGTTGGGGTCGCTGGTATTGGAATAATAGTGGTCATAGTAACTGGGATTGCCCGCTTCCAGGTCGTCCAGGCTGTCGAATGAGTAGGTGCCGTACAGGCGACGCACGAAGACATTGTAGAACTTGAAGAACTCGTTGTGCGTTCCGAACACGAAGGTGTGGTCACCCGAAGAGAGGGTCAGGTTGTCGGTGAGTTCGATCAGGTCCTGGTCCAGCTGGTTGGCGGTGGAGTATTCCTCCGTTCCCGTGGCGAATGAAACATTGCCAACGTCCACATTAATGCGCGGGAAATCCTCGCCCATGCCGTGCCGTTTGTCGCGGATGGTGGTGTAGTTGATGATCAGTTCGTTGAACAGTGTCTGGCTGAAGGTGGAGTGCAGTTGCAATACCGTGGAGTTGGTCTTGGAGGTGAAGTCGTAGCCGCCGTTGCCGAAGGTGAGGGAGTAGGGGCTGGAGCGGTAGAGGACTTCGCGGGTGGCGTCAACCAGGTTGTGGCGCAGGCTGAGACGGTGGTTGGCGTTGATGTTCCAATCCAGGCGCAGGAAGATCTTGTCGCTCTTCTGTTCGTTGGCCACCGCACCATAGGTGCCCGCATCATACCCATACTTATTCTGCAGGATGGAGACGAAGCGGTCTGCTTCATCTTTATAACCGAAATCGGATGAAGATCCGGTACCGCTGATGAAGTAGTTCTCCGGTACTTTCTTGGTGCTGGATTCCGCGGAAACGAAAAAGAACAATTTGTCCTTGATGATGGCGCCGCCAAAGGAGGCGCCCATAATACTTTCCGTGAACTCGGCGAACTTTTCGTCTTCCGGGCCGTTGCCCACCAGGTTTTCGTTACGGCCGTACCAGTATCCCGATCCGTGGAAATCGTTGGTACCGCTCTTGGTGATGACATTGACTCCGCCGCCCGTGAATACGCCCTGGCGGACATCATAGGGAGCCAGTACGATCTGGAATTCCTGGATGGCGTCCAGGCTGATGGGTGTGGTCAGGGCCTGACCACCCGGGGCTCCGGTGTCGCCCAGGCCGAAGAGGTCGTTGTTCTGCGCCCCATCGATCTGGATGTTGTTGTAGCGGCTGCTGCGTCCCGCGGCGCTGAATCCGCCGTCCACCTCGTCGGTGCTGGAGAACTGCGGCGCCATGCGGGTGAAGTCGGAAATCTGCCGCGAAATGGTGGGCAGGGATTCAATCAGTTCTTCCGTCACGTTCTGGGAAGCGCCCGTGCGTGACGGGTTGATGATGGGATTCGAAGCCGTGACGATGATCTCGCCCGCGTCAATTGTTTCCAGGGTCAGGGTGAACTTCAGGTCCTTGGTCTCACCCAGTTTGACCCGGATGGCGGCCTGTTTTTCCACCTTGAAACCTTCCAGTGTAGCAGTGATTTCATAGGGGCCGCCAACCTTGACGGCGGGGATGAAGAATCGACCGTCTGAACGGGTAACGGCTGTAAAAATCGTTCCCGTAGGTTGATGGATCGCTCTGATGGCAACACCGGGCATCGGTGTGCCGTCCGCGTCCATGACTTGCCCGGAAAAGGCACCACTGACAACACCCTGCGCGCAAGCGAGGGCGGGGATCAGCAGAGCCAGCATGAATCCGATGGCCATGCGTTTTTTCATGCGAATAACCTCCTGAGGAATTTTCAATTTATGGTGCGCCGGAGCGGTTGGGTTGCCCCGGTTCCAGATTCCATCGTAGTGCATTATTGTTAATTCTCTGTTAGCGGCCTTTTTTCCGGTGAATTTTTGCCATTCCACGGAACTTTCCCCCGATATATTTTCGTGGGGTTGGCTTGGCCTCCGCCTATGCTGATTGTAGTGGGCAATTCCGCGGATGTCAAGAAAAAATTATCATTGGGATTGAATGTTACCAGCCACCGGATGCGCCGCCCCCGCCGAAGCCTCCGCCACCGCCGGAGAAGCCGCCGAAACCGCCGCTACCACCTGAAAATCCCCCGCCTCCGCCCCCGAAGAAGATGAAGGGAATTGAGCCGCGGCCCCCCTTTCCCCTGGGTCCGCCCATGGAGTTGAGAACCACAATAATAATAAAAATAATGAATCCAATGGGGATCGGGGATTTTCGTGTGCCCTTGCGCTGATCCCGGCGGAATTTTTCCAACTCTTCCGGCGAGATATCGGTTTCCTTGTTGATGATTCCGGTAATCGTCTCCAGGCCATCATGTATTCCCTGATAGTAATCCGACCGCCGGAAAAGGGGCACCATGTCGTGTCGGATGATATAACTGGCTTTGGCGTCGGTGATCATCCCTTCCAGTCCATATCCCACCTCGATCCGGATGGCGCGCTCTGCCATGGAAACCACCATGATGACACCGTTGTCCAGTCCCTTTTGGCCGATTCCCCAGGCTTCCGCCACACGGATCGTGAAATCCTCGATGGTCAGGTTCTGGAGGTCGGGTACCGTTAACAGGACCACCTGTGAAGCGGTAGCGTTTTCGGTGTTTGCGAGCATTTGCTCCAGCGCGTTGCGCTGGGCGGATGACAGAATGGCGGCCGTATCATTAACCCTTCCGGACAGGGGCGGAATCTCCACAGCGGGGAGAGTGGCAACGGCAAGGAGTGAAATCAGCAGGATGAATGGAGCGGAACGCTTCATGAGTTGTCTCTCAGTATTCGAACTTCGTTGCTCAATTCGTTGATATCGTCGTCGCGGGGAGGGAAGTGCCCGGCAAGGATGTCGCCGCATTGGATCACCGCGCGGGCCAGGGCTTCTCCGTGATCGTCCCCCCGCCGAAGGCTCGCGCCCAGTTCAGCGACCACTTCGTCCCAGGAGGAAGACGCGACCCGGTCGGTGATGCCGATGTCCGTCACGATTTCAATGCGCCGTTCCAGTAGAGAGACGAAGATCAACACACCGTTCCGTTCCCGAGTCCGGTGGACGCCGCTCTCCAGAAAGTGGCGCAGAGCGCGGCGGCGAACTTTTTCGGCCATGACACGCTGGGGTACAATCCAGCGGTCAATGGGTGCCAGGTTGGCCAGGAAATAGGTGACGGCGATCACCAGGAAGGTGGAAAAACCGATGGACGCCACCAGCAGGAGCGGGGAAAAACTCCAGGTCAGGGTCCGCATCCAGGCTTCCAGGGAGGGAGTGAACACGGTGGCGCCGGTAAAAAAAATCAAGCCAACGACCATGGCCACCAGCATTTCGTGGCGGGCGTAATCATCGCTTTCGCGGATCATGGCCCCCGCGATTTCCGCTGAGGTTTTCTTTTCCGATTGCCGTACCGCGGCTTCTACCCTGGCGGCCTGTTCCTCTGTCAGCTTTGCTTTCCCCATGGTCGCGTCAGTCCGGGATCAGAACTGGACCTTGGGGGCCGTATCCGCGCCTTCGGTGGCCGCGAAATAGGTGCGGGCGGAAAACCCGAACAGGTTGGCCAGGAAGCTGCGCGGGAACAGGCGGATATACACATTGTAGGTGCGCGCCGTTTCGTTGAAGCGGCGCCGTTCCACCGCGATGCGGTTTTCCGTGCCTTCCAGCTGGCTCTGCAATTGCAGGAAATTCTCGTTGGATTTCAACTCCGGATAGCGTTCCTGGATCAC
>CAYVBC010000133.1:0-5088 GCA_964449545.1 uncultured Clostridia bacterium
ATACCGTACACTGGGTGGGGAGGCACATGGCATCTGAACGCGTCATCCTGGTCGAAGCGTCGGCCGGGTCCGGGAAAACATTCCGCCTTACCCGGGCCTACCTGGCCCACCTGTTTTCCGCCTTCCAGGGGATCGGCGATAAACGAATCTCTCCGGAGCAGACTTCGCGGATCCTCGGGAGCCTGCTGGCCATCACCTTCACCAACAAGGCCGCCGGTGAGATGCGTGAACGGATCATCCGGGCGTTGAAGAGCTTCGCCTTCTCGTCCCGGGACACCGTTTCCGGAGAAGAGAGTCGCGTACTCGAAAAGATGCTGGTGGAGGATACGGGGCTTTCTCCGGAATTAATGGCCCGGATCGCACTGCCCATACTGGAAAGGATCGTCACCCATTTCGGTGAATTCAACGTCAAGACCATCGACTCGCTCATGAGTCACGTGGTGCGCGTGATCGCTCCGGACCTGCGCCTGCCCCCGGAATTCGAAATCGAAGTGGACGCGTCCAGGCGGGTGTTGGAGAAAGGCCTGGTGTTCATGGATGATTTTTCCCGCCGTGAATGGCCGGAGGCGCGGGGCTTCCTGGAAGATCTTGCCGGTATGGCGCCCCTGCGGTCCTGGCGGGTGGAGGAATCCGTAGTGGGACTTCTCCAGCGTATCCGTCGCCTGTCGCTCAACCGGCCCCTGCTTCCGGTGACCGAAGAAGCACTGGCCGGATGCCGGGGAAAGGGGAGCCAGCGCACCTCGAAATTTTCCCGCGCTGCCGGGGAATTGGCCACCCTGATGCGCGAACCGCCGCTGAAAGGCGATCTGAATGCGTCCCTGCACAAGGGCAAGATAAAGCCCCAGGCCATGGCGGACCTGGAAGCCGCCGTTGGTGATCCATCTCCGCGGGTGTTGAAATCCCTGGCCGCCAAATCTTTGTTTGCCCACAGAGGGGCGGACCTGCTGGTGAAAAACGCGGATCCGGATTACTCGGGTCGCTTTGAGGCTCTCCATCACGCCGCGCGCCTCAGCCTGGGTGATCTCCTTTACCGGAACGCCACCTGCCGCGTCCAGCAGGTGCAACGATTTCTGGAGGATTTCGAAACCCTGTTGTCCCGGGACCGGGAGATCGTGTTCGTGGAAGAGTTCTCCCGGGATATCCGCCAGCGGCTGATTGCCTGGGAAACGGACGCCATGCCCTATGTGTACCTGAAGCTTTCGGACCGATATCGCCACTTTCTCTTCGATGAGTTCCAGGACACCAGTCAGCTCCAGTTCCAGGCCCTGGCGCCGCTGATTGATGAAACCCTTTCCTCGGACCCCCGCGCTTCCCTGTTCATGGTGGGGGACCGCAAGCAGGCCATCTACCGCTGGCGGGGGGGGGATGCGGACCTGATGAACGAACCGCGTCTGCGCGTGGAGATGGATTCACTGAACCTGGTGGCACCCGATTCAATCCGGGACAGCCTGGATGCCAACTGGCGCAGTCTGCGCAATATCGTGTCCTTCAACAATCAATTCTGGGAACGGGATACCCTTGTTCAGGCACTTCCCGATGACGCTCCAGGGGACGCGCTGGAGAATTTTTCCCATGTGCGCCAGCGGGTGGCCTCCGCTTCAGCGGGTAATGGTTGCGTGGAGGTATTCCTGCGCCTGCATCCTCGGGATTCCGAGGGAGAGGAAAAACTCTCCGATCTGATGCTGAATGACTGCGTCACCGCGGTGGAATCCTGTCGAAAAGCCGGATTTCGTTATGGGGATATCGCTGTCTTGACCCGGACCAATCGCCAGGGCCGGAGGGTGATGCAATGGCTGGCCTCCGCGCGGATCCCCTCGGTTTCCAATGAATCCATGCAG
Organism: uncultured Clostridia bacterium; assembly: GCA_964449545.1. Classification (GTDB taxonomy): domain Bacteria; phylum Acidobacteriota; class Aminicenantia; order UBA2199; family UBA2199; genus UBA876. The sequence goes on from CAYVBC010000133.1 coordinate 1,839, forward strand.
CTGGGGAGCTCCCCGGTGATCCGGCAGTTATTGTCGTTTCTGCGATTCCTTGAGTTTCCTCCGGATAATCTGAGCTTCTACGGATTTGTCACCGGAGATGTTTTCATGCGTCGGGCAATGGCCCTGTCGGAAAGTGAAGCCGGAGGGATCGGTTCAGCGCCTCTTTTGCGACGTCGGCATCGCGGCGCGCTGTATTCCGTATTCCGGGAGGAATTTCCCATACTGTGGCGGGAATTGATTGAGCCCCTCTTCCGCTCCATCGGCTTTCTGCCGGCTTATGATTTATTTCTGGATATGTGCGCCCGCTTGAGAACCCTGGAGAATTTTCCGGAATCCTCCGCTTTTGTCCTGCGCTTCGCTGAATTTCTGCACCAGGTGGAAAAGCGCGGCCTGGTATCCGTGGCCCAGGCCCTGGAAGAATGGGACCGCCTGGAGGCGGATGATAAACAATGGTCCCTGGCGGCCGGTGATGAGGGGAATCATGTGCGGGTACAGACGTTGCATAAATCAAAGGGGCTGGAGTTCCCCGCCGTGATCCTGCCCGTATTGCCCGAGTCCTCTTCCACGGAAACCCCGCTTTATGAACATGATGGCCACCTGCTGCAGATGGATTCCGCCGCCGCCGCGGTGGATGAACGGTTGGGAGAGGTGTTCGCCGCGGAAAAGCGCCGGCGCCTGGCGGATCTGCTGAATCTGTACTACGTGGGATTTACCCGTGCCTGCCGTTCTTTCACCATTCTACTGGGGGCTGAAAAACTTGAAAAAAAGCGCAAAAAAGCAACAAAACCCCGGTTGAATCACTCCTTCACGGATATCCTGATTCACCATCCCCTGTTGCACCGGGGGCTGGATGCGGTAAATTCCGCGGCCGGCTTTTTCCCCCTGTACCGGGAAGGTGAATTCACGCCTTTGCCAGGGGAGGAACACAAGGTTGCCCGGGAAGCCGCCGACCTGCCTGCCGGAAAACAGATGATGACCGTGGAGTGGCAGCGGCGATTCCTGGTGTTCTCCACTGCAGTGAAATCTCCCGCCACAGCGGAGAGCCGTCGCGGGGATCTTGTCCACGAGGTCCTGTCCGCGCTGGGTGTGTACGCGGACACCACGTCCCTGGCCGCGGCTTTACGCTCCAGTGCCAGCGCCCTTTTGCGGGAAGGCCATGTCGAGGATCTGGCCGTTTTCCTGGCCACCCCGGCCGCGGCGCGGTTTTTCGTGGGTGATTTCATGGCGCACCGGGAAATCGATGTGGCCGGCCGGGTGGACGGCCGCATGACGCTCCGCCGGCTGGATCGGCTGGTGATCACCCCGGATGTAGTATGGGTGATCGACTTCAAGACGGGACAGGAGCACCCGCACTCGCATCACCAACAGGTGGCCGGGTACGTGAACCTGACAAGACCGCTGTTTCCGGGAAAACCGGTACGGGGCGCGTTGCTGTATACCGACCTGGGCCGTGTGGAGGAAGTGGAATGATCCATCTGATTCCCCTGCAGGAATCCCTGACGGAACAGGTGGCCGCAAGGCTGGTGAAACGTAAAGAGTCGCTGGATTCCATCCTGATGGTGGTTCCATCGCGCCGGATGCGCGTGTTTCTGCTGAACGCATTGGGGCGTCATTTTTCCGGGTCTTTTTTTCCGCCGCGTATATTGACCGTGGATGGATTTTTCAACTGCCTTCATCACCGTCTTTATCCCGTTGATACTGAAGCGTCGGAATTGGAATCCGCAATTGCCATGGACGGGACCCTGAATCATACTTTCCCAAAGGGCGGGTACGGCGGCCCACCGGGAGCGGAATTCCTTGATCGGTATCCCCGGGTGCGCCGGTTTCTCAATGCCCTGGAAGAATGCCTGGTGGAGGGCGCGGAGTGGGAAAAGATCGATCGTGACGTATTTTCCCGCTACGTGGAGTTGGGGGATTATCACCGGGAGTACCGGGAATTCCTGACCCGGCTTCCCCACCTGGCGGAGGATTACGTCCGGCGATTGGCACGGGCCGGAAAAGCCTCCCGGGGCATGATTTACAGCCGGGTGGCCGAGGCATCGGAAAATGGGGAGGTCCTCGTTCCCCGGGGTGTGGAACGGATCGTGTTTGTGGGACTCACCGCCCTGAACCGCAGTGAACAGCGCGTGTTGGCACGGATGTTCAAGGATTTTCCCGCCGAGCTGTTCATCCGCACCGATGCCGTTGCCCTTGAGGATCCGGATTCCCCCTTCTCCCTGCAGAAGGAGACCGTTACACTTTTGGGTGGGAGTCCGGAGTATCCCTCCGGGAAATCCACAAGCTGGAACCGTTTTTCCGGAAAGGTGACATTGCATCCCAGTCTGGATCGGGAAACCATGATGGCCGCACTGTTCAGGGAACTCAGAGATGCCCTGGAGGGGTGCGAAGATCCGGAAGATCTCCTGCGCATCGGCGTGGTGCTGCCGGATCCCAGCGCACTGGTGCCCTTCATCCAGGGCGTGGTTTCCCGTTTCAATATGCGTGAGCGCAACATTCCGTTCAATATCACCCTGGGATATCCTTTTTCCCGCACGCCGCTTTTTCAACTGCTGGGTTGCATGCTCAACCTGATCCGCGATCGTGAGGGGGATCGGATTCCGGCATCCCGCTACCTGGACCTGCTGCGCCATCCCTATGTCAAGATCTCCGGTGGGGACGGGGAAAGGGATCTCATCCTGCGGCGCGCCCTGCACCATGTGGAATCGTGGATCCAGCGGGAAAACCGCATGCATGTGACCCTCACGGAGCTGGAAACCGAGGCCGGCCGGATGGAGGGAGAGGGGGGAGCCCTTGCCCGGGAGGCGCTGGCCGCGATGCACCGGAGATTTGTGCCTGGTGATACGGGCGACCTGGATTCCCTGTGTGGCGGTTTGCGGGAGGGGATCCGGGCGTTGCGTGAAGAAAAGGGATATCTTTTTCTGACGGACACCGTGGATATGGCCCTTTCCGCATTGGAAGAGCTGCGCGAATTCATCCGGGATTCCGGCGAAGATCCCCTGCGGGGAACCTTGCGTGCGCGCACTGCTTTCATCCACAACTACCTGGGTCATCGGGAGATCCGCTTTCAGGGTTCTCCTTTGGAGGGGATCCAGGTAATGGGCCTGCTGGAGTTCCGGGGACTCTCATTCGACAGGGTCTTCGTGCTGGACGCGGTGGAAGGCGTGCTGCCCGGAAATAGAAAACACGATGCCCTGCTGCCCCGGGACGTGCGTGCCGCCCTGGGCATCCGCCAGCATACCGACTGGGAACG
>CAYVBC010000134.1:0-5077 GCA_964449545.1 uncultured Clostridia bacterium
GTAACCGGTGTAAACGAAACTTTTCCATCCCAGTCATAGGCCTGGATCTGAAAGGATCCGGCTTGATTGTACACATGGGTGATGACGCTGCCGCCAAGCGGTGATGATGCCGCCTGCGAGCGATACACCGTGCCATCCCCCATCTCCCAGTGAATGTTGTCCGGCGTGTTGAAGTTGACGGCAGTGCAGGTGATCATCTGTCCGGCAATCGGATTGATGGGAGATACCAGTATTTCACGGTTTTCATCAATTGTAATCACCATGGTCTCATCGGGTGGCCACAGACTCTGCACATTTGAGTATGCCCAGGAAGGTTTGGTTAATCGCAGCACATAGCGCCCCGGACTCCGGTAGATATGGGAATTCCAGATTTTATTGGTAACCCCGGTGACAGAATAACCGTCACCGAAATAGAGTACACCGCCGCCGTTATATGCCCAGGAATCTTGCGTCGCGGCAAATTGAAGACGCTGCCCCACAACGTATGGACCGTTCACTGGACTCACTTCTATAGCGGAAACAAATCCATACAGAGCCATCAGGGTAATCACAAATGCAATTAACTTTCTCATCATTTCGCCTCCCTAGAATGAGACATTGAACTGGAGATAGAACGCCAGGTTATCGTCCTTCATATCCCCATACTGGCTCTCCTGGTATCGAGACACCAATACCAGCGTAGGTTGCACTTTATTTTTAAAAATTTTCGCCATGTAGAAGTTGATGTTGCCGCTGGCCTGAATCATTTGAGAATCGGACACACCGTTGTCGTTCCTGGAATAAGATCCGGACAATGTCAACGTCAATACCTGTTGGATAAAGGTCAACTCGGAATTCAGGTAGAGGTTGTAAATCTTTGAATTCGTGCCGTCGCTCAGGTTGTCCGTGGACTGGTAAGAAACCGTGGGATTCAGAGTCATAAACTGCCCGAACCTGAGATTCAGGGCCAGGGAAGCATCCAGATTGGATGTAAAGGTTTTCGACTCCGTTTTACCCACCCGAAGGGTAATGCCATTGGCTCCAGCGATTAGGCCCAGAGTGACCGCATACCGCAACGTTTCCATGTCCGTACCGCCGTACTGCAATCCCGTGGATTGATCATAATCCAGGTTATCCACACCATATTCAGCGCCAATCCGGATCAGGTTCGCAATCATCCATGAAAAGTTACTGCTCAGGTTCTTGGTGTGAAGAGCGGGTTGAATCACACTGTTCATATAGGTCGTCTGGTCCGAATAGTTCACACTCATTGAAAAAGACTTGATATTGAGGCCCACATCACTCTTCCATCCCTCTCGATCATTCTGCAGGAAGAGGTTCGCGATGGAATTGTAATAATTATCAATTTTCTGATATCCACCACCCAGGGACAGAATTCCGGCGTTATAGCGTGCGTCAGCCTTCCATGCCGTTCCCCCCTGCTTCTCAAGGGTTTCCTCCAATCCCGCCTTTCCGAATGTACTGTGAGCGTATTCCCCGGTAACCTGCAGGCGGGAGCGAAGCAGATTCATCTCTCCCGAAAGGCTCATGAGTTGTCCTTCCCGGACAACATCTTCACTGCTGCTGATCGTGCGGCTGTCCACGTTGTCTTTTCCGGTCAGAAAAAGACCGCGAATCTTGAACCTGGAGTTGGAATGAAGGCCCAGGTGGGCGCCAAACAACATGGCTCCGGAGGGGGGTATCCCGAAACCCTCAAATCCGGTTTTCTGCTGGCTGTTTGTCAGGAATGAGCCCACGGAAAACCACTTGCCATTCATCTCCGCGGATATTCCTCTCCGACTCAGATAGGAAGTGCTGAATTCCGAATTTGAGAGAGAAAGATCGCCGGCCTCGACTTTCCACTCACCGGTTTTCAGCCGGACCATCATGCTGGAAAGGTTGACATGGCTTTCCGTATCCTGAACCTGGCTGAGATAAACGAAATTGGAGTCCAGATCCAACTGGTATTTTTCCTTAACAATATTACGATACAAGCGAAGATTGCCACTGGCGGAGAATGCTTTGGCGCCCGAGCTGGATTTATCCCGGATCCGGGTGATCGTGGACAGGCTGCCGTTCATGCGCACCAGGGGCTCTCTGGGCAGAGCAGATGGCGACGATGGGTCTGGAATATCCTGAAAGTATATCCGCGGCGACTCTCCGGTGTCCAGGTCCTTGACCGAGAACACCGGCGACAGGGCTTGACCCTTTTTCCCCCGGGAGGAAAGAATAAAATATTCCAGCTCCCGCCCATACAGATTGGTCAGGGGAATCCGATACATCATGCCCCCATTCGGTGAGAGGTTCATTTTCCGGACCTGGAACGCTTTCATGCCTTTCGTTCGGTAGTACAGATAATACATCTCCCCTGCCATACCCGCGCTCATTTGAATCGTTACCGAATCCGGAAGGATCTCAGTCGTTGGCAGCAGGTTGGAGATGGAGATATCCGTTCCCCATACCATTCCGCTCGCAATTACCAGCCCCAAAAGGCATAATGCAAATCGGTTAGTCCTCATAATGACCCCCATCAGATCCACTTGAAATAATATTAAATTCAAAATTAACAATCAAGTTTTCCCGACAGTGCTTCAAGTCCACGTCCTTAGTCACAGGAAGGACGAAAAGAACCCACTTCGGATGTGGTAATCTCCCTGCCGGAGGCATTCTTTCCACGAACCAGCCAGTAAATCCATTTTTCTTTTTTGAAATCTTTCAGCGGTATCGAAACCATTCCCGTATTCGACGCCGCGTTCCATCGGATCTGACGATCGGAAAGGAATTGAAAGGGAACCGCGGAAACCGCCACATCATAATGAGTCGCGGCACGGGAAGGTTTCCACTTTAGCACAATACGATCTTTTGCGGAGACTTTTTCTCCCGGTTCGGGAGAAAGCAGTTGAATTGCGCCACCCGCACTCACGAAATACCGTAATGTCGGGATTCTTCCGGAAAAACGGAAATTGGATAATTCAAAGGAGAGGTGGTGCATTCCCACATCCTGAACAGGCAGTTTCGGCATCTGACTGCGTTTCAGTACGGCCGTTTCCCCATCCCGTAAAACGATTGTAAACAGGCCCATGGTCTGATCATCCAATTTCCACTTTCCTCTCAATATCCCACGGCCGGATCCTTTCATTTTCAGTGAATAACGCGGAGGACGGTTTTTAAGCGGAACAACGGAATAGGCTTTGCCGCTGTCAAATGCCAGTTCCAAATATTGAAGCGTAAATCGGGGAGACAATTCAACCACGGATAAAGTCCCGGTAAACTCCTTTTTACCGGCACCGCCATTGTCCCGGGCAACAAAGGTAAATGTGCCCGGTTTCGCATACACATGTGATACGGATTTAGCGCCAACCACATCCGCACTTCCATCACCGAATGTCCATGCGACTTTGGGTCCGTCAAAATTTTCCGCTTTCATGGCCACAGCTTCACCCGGTAACGCAAATACGGGGACGGTCACCCTCCGTGTGTCCGCCTGAACCATCAATAGGGCCGTAAAAGGGGGATAGACTTGGCTGCTGTCTTCAATACGAACCTGTACGCTTCCAGGTCGGCGAAACAGAACACCCCGGATCTTACGACCTGTATGTCTTCCCGCTTCTCCCAGATCCCAGGAAAAACGATCCCCGGTGACACCGGTCAGTTCAAGGTCCACAGCCTCCCCTTCCCGAATCCGATTTGGATGGATGATTTTACGTGTATCCTGAAGGACCTGAACATCCAGGGTCACATTTTTACCATCACGCCCCCGGAAATCCACGGCCTTAACCCTATAATGACCCGGGTGGGAATAGAGATGCTCCATATTTGCCGTCCCCATCCTCCGTTGACCATCTCCGAAATCCCATTGAATGGAGGCATCTCTAAATCGGAGAGCCCGCACGGACGTCTTGGCTCCGGCAAAAATAGTCTTGTATTCTGAAACAATCTCTCGATTATCCGGAATTACCTGAATCTTTTTAGTGACAGGCGTTTTCGCGGTACCGTTGAAATCGTACGCCTGGATCGTAATGCTTCCGGGTTGTGTGAATTCGTGTGTAAAAAGAAGCCCGTTATTTCGACTCACTCCGCCGGTGATCTCCCAACGCACACCGGGCCCCTTTCCATTCAATAGCGTCAGGTCCACTTTGGAACCGGTGAAGACCACTTTGGGAGACACAGCGATTCTTCTTGAATCGTTGACTCTGATCCGGGCGGTCAATGGCGTCTGTCCAGGAATATTGCACACCACATCCACAAAACCCGGATCCACAAACCGGTGGGATATTTCACTGGGGCGCCCCATCAAATCCTCGCTCCCGATTCGCCAGTTCACCGAGCCGGCCGTAACGTTGAGGGCCTTGATCTGGACCACGGCACCCACCTGAACTGTTTCCGGCACGAGCTTCAGCTCGCGTCGGTCACGCTGGATCCGAATCTGTGTGGAGACCGGCAAAGCCGAAGATGTCTGGCCTTTCACCGTTACCGTAAAATTCCCCAGACGATCGTAGGCATGGGAAACCTGCCTGTTCGCAGTCACCTGCGCCCCGTCTCCGAAATCCCATAGCAGGTTGCCATCCGGGAATCCAACGGCCTGCATGGATACGGCTTCATATTTACCGGGGTTTGATGGCAGGACCTCCACTCTCCGGGGATCCGGGCTCACTTGAATCGCAAGTGTTTTTGCGGAAGCCGAATTCTGACCGGGCACTTTAACGGACACGGAAAAATTACCGGGATTCCGATAGACATGCTGGACATTGGGGGGGGCGGTTTCCGTTGTCCCATCACCAAAATTCCATTGCAGGGGAGAAACATTAAAATTTGCGGCCTGGAACTCGGTCGGGAAATTCGCTTTCGCCGTACCGCCAGTCATGGTCAGGGTACGATTATCCGGGGCCACAATAATTGTGATCTTTACCGGCTGGGAAGATTCTCCATTGTAATCAAAAGCCTTTACCTCAAAGGATCCGGGATTGGAGAAAGTATGGCTTATGGGGCTGGAACCATTTTCAACACTGCCGTCACCAAAATTCCATCTCAGCTGATTGCGGGCAAAAAACTGTGTTTGGAAAGTAGTCATCTCTCCCGCTTTCGGCGATCCGGGGGA
>CAYVBC010000135.1:0-4991 GCA_964449545.1 uncultured Clostridia bacterium
TGCATACCCGGCTCATGCGAGACGGCCGCAGCGTGATGGTGGAGAATGCCCGCCTCAGTGATGAGGCCCGGCGTATGATTTCAGGTTTTCTTTCCCTGGCCCCCTCACTGACCGCCTTTGGCAACACCGTGCCCACCTCTTTCCTGCGCCTGGTCCCACATCAGGAAGCGCCGACATCCATCTGCTGGGGGGATCGCAACCGCTCCGTTCTGGTGCGCGTACCCCTGGGATGGCTCGGGGTCGACGACATGGTTCGCCGGGTGAATCCGATCGAACCGCCCGCGGAGCCGAAAACCGGTGGCGGGAACCAGACCGTGGAGCTGCGCAGCCCGGACGGAAGTGCCAATGTGCATCAACTGCTCGCTGGAATGGCCGTGGCCGCGCGCCATGGGCTGGAGGATCCGGACGCCTTGAAAAAAGCCGGGGAATTGTATATCGCGAATGATGCCAGCAGCATCAACACCCTGGAACAATTGCCGGCTTCATGTCATGAATCGGCGGAGAAACTGCTGGAGCAGCGGGCTCTTTACGAAGCGGATGGCGTGTTTCCCCCGGACATGATTGATAAGCTGGCGTCCCAGCTCAAGTCTTACGAAGACCTGGGCCTCAGTGAGAAACTATTCGGAAACGATAACGCGTTGAAGGAATTGGTGGACCAGTACATCCATTGTGGATGATACCGCTTCGTACAATATTCGCGGTGTGCACCCTCTGGTTTTCAGCGAAATAGAAGGTCCATCACCTTGGGAATGGACCAGAATAATCGGTCCACCCGCTCTTCGATTTTCTCCGCCATCTCCCCGGTTTCCAGAAGATGGGGGCGAATCTTTTCCGCGCACAGTTTCGCCTGTTCACCGGGATCTTTCAGCCCCTTCAGATTCTCGTTGTCCTCATCCAGCTGCGCCAGCATGCGCATGACCGTGTTGATCTTCCGGGTAAACTTGTCGATGAAATGGAGCTGGCTGTCCAGCAGTCCGGGGTCCTTTTCCAGAAGCGGTGTCGGGAAATCACGCACCGAGTCCAGCAGCAGGGACTGGTTTTTCAATGCCGCGGGAATGACATGGGCGCGTAGCAGAAAGCGGGCCATCCGGAGTTCCATCTCAACGGTTTTGACGTACATTTCGGTTTTAACCGCGCAGCGGGCGTGAACCTCAGTAGCGGTCAGGATACCGTGTTTCTCAAACAGGGCTGAGTTTGGTTCAGCCCCCAGGCGGGATACGGTTTCGGGAACGGATGCGGGGATGTACAAACCGCGCTTTCGGGCTTCCACCCGCCATTCGGATTCGTAGTTGTTGCCTTCGTAGATGATCGCCGAATGGTCATTAAAAATCTCCTTGAGAATCGTGGCTACCGCGCGGGGTTCCCGGACACCCGCCAGTCGCTGCGTGACCTCCCTGAATCCTTCCACGACGAGGGTATTGACAACGGCCAGTGGAAAAGCCAGGTTGACTGAGGAACCGGGCATGCGGATTTCAAACTTGTTTCCCGTGAAGGCGATGGGGGAGGTTCGGTTGCGGTCGGAGAGATCATGGCGGATACTGGGAAGCCCGGATTCCACCCGGATGGTGGGGGAGCGGCGGGCAGGCTGCATCACGAATCCTTCCAGGTTTTTCAGAATGGTCTGGATTTCATGACCCAGGTAGATGGAAACAATTGAGGGCGGTGCCTCGTGACCACCCAGGCGGAGTTCATTCCCGGCGGAGGCCAGTACGGACTGAAGCAGATCATCATATCTGTGAATTCCGGTGATGAAACCGGCGAGAACGGATAAAAAGACCAGGCGGGAAGCCCGGTTGGAGCCGGGAACCAGGAGATTGCGCCCGGCATCATCCATCAAAGACCAGTTCAGGTGTTTGCCGCTGCCGTTGAAACAGGAAAAGGGCTTTTCATGCAGCAGGCAGACCAGACCGAGGTCACGGGCCGTGGATTGCAGGATATCCATGAGAATCTGGTTGTGATCCACGGCGATATTCGCCTCTTCATACAATGGGGCCACTTCGAACTGGTTGGGGGCCACTTCGTTGTGACGGGTTTTGAGTGGAATACCCAGCTCCATGGCGCGCATCTCCACCTCTTCCAGGAATTCCAGTACCCGTTCGGGGATCTGCCCGAAATAGTGGTCCCCCATCTGTTGTCCCCTGGGCGGCCGCGCCGCGAACAGGATCCGGCCGCAGGCGGCCAGGTCCGGGCGGTTGCGATAGTGTTCTTCATCCACGAGAAAGAATTCCTGTTCCGGTCCCACCATGTTCTGTACCCAGGAGGGTTTTGTACGGAAGCGTGAAACCAGCTCTACCGCCGCATCGTTGATGCGGCGTAGGGAGCGGAGCAGGGGGGTCTTCTTGTCCAGGACCTGTCCGGAATAACCGAAAAAAACGGATGGAATGTAAAGTATGCCGCCATTGTCCCGTTTGACCACGAATACCGGGGAAGCCGGATCCCAGGCCGTATAGCCGCGTGCTTCAAATGTGGAACGCATCCCCCCGTGGGGAAAAGATGATGCATCAGGTTCACCCTTGACCAGGTCGCGCCCGCAGAACCGGGACATGATCTTTCCGTTCCCGTCGTATTCGAGAAAATTGTTCTGTTTTCCAGCGGTAAGGCCTGTCAGGGGAAGGAACCAATGGGTATAATGGGTCACACCCAGAGAGAGGGCCCATTTCCGGATCTCCCGGGCCACCGCGTCGGCCACACCGGGATCCAACTCCCGTCTATCCTGGATGGTTCGCCGTAATCCACGCCAGGTGGCAGGTGGCAACAGGTTCTCCAGCTTGGTGAAATCCATAACATGAGCGGCAAATCGGTTTGACATGGGAAAGCCTCCGGGATGTTCCTTTCAGAAGAAACGAAGGGGTAATGATACACCCAAACACCTTGACACGCAAGCTATCACGGGTACAATGGGAGCAAAATGTCAGATCATTTCAGCTCCCCACCCTTTGACTCCGGCAGCGTGGCCAGAGAAGCCATGGCCGCTGAGTACCGCATCCGTCCCGGCGTGCGCGTGACCCCACTGGTGGAATCCGTTGCACTGGGTAAAGTCGGGAAATGTCGATGTTTTCTCAAACTGGAAAACCAACAGGTGACCGGTTCTTTCAAAGCCCGTGGCGCGATGGCGTTTCTGACCGGAGTGCCTGGCAAGGTTTTGAACCCGGGCGTGGTAACCGCTTCCACGGGCAATCACGGCATGGCCGTGGCCTGGGCCGGGAGGAATATGGGGGTGGCGGTGCGGGTGGTGGTTCCGGAGAACGCCTCTCCATTGAAAACCAGGCGCCTGGAAGCAATGGGCGCGAAACTGAGCGTTCACGGTCAGGATGTGGTGGAGGCTGAATCCTTTGCCCGTACCCTTGCGGAGTCCCGGGGGTTGACATACGTTCCGCCCTACAACCATCCTCTGGTGATCGCGGGTCAGGCCGGAATTGCCATGGAAGTGGAAAAAAAACTGGGTTTCCCGGATCATTTCCTGGTGCCCGTGGGCGGCGGAGGATTGGCTGGAGGCATTGCCGGATGGTGCGCGGCGCGGAACGCCACCACGCGAATCGTGGGCTGTCAGCCTGCGAACTCCTGTGTAATGGCGAATTCAGTGAGGGCTGGCCGGATTATTTTGGCATCATCACGCCCGACCCTGGCCGCTGCCGCGGCGGGCGGCATTGAAGCCGGATCCCTCACCTTTCCCCTGTGCCGGGATCACATTTCCAGCTGGGAATTGTTGGCCGAAAAACAGATCCGGGAAGCAATGGACCTTCTGCTGGAAGTGGAAGGGATTCGGGCGGAAGGGGCCGCCGCGTTGCCCGTGGCGGCTTTTATGCGAGATCCCGGCCGGTTTTCAGGCAGCTTGGTGGTGCTGATCATTTCGGGTGGAAATGTGGATTCGGGGGAGGCAGAGTGAGTCGCCTTCCGGATCTGACAACGCGGCGGATTTTTCTATTCTGGATTCCGCTGGCCATGACCTGGTTGCTCATGGCCATCGAACAACCCTTCCTCACCGCGGTCATCGCGCGACTGCCCCATGCCAAGTTTAACCTGGCCGCTTTCGGTGTCGCGTACGCGTTCGCCCTGATCGCCGAGGCTCCGGTGATCATGCTCATGAGTGCTTCCACCGCCCTGGTCTCCGACGCGCACTCTTTCCGGAGAATGCGAAGGTTCACTTTCATGCTCAACGCGGGCGTTACGGTGGGGCTTCTTATCATCCTGATCCCGCCGGTGTTCCGCCTGCTGCTCCGGGATCTTGTGGGACTGACGGAACCGGTGCTGGGATTGACCCGGGGCGCGCTTCTGCTGATGATCCCCTGGCCGGCGGCTATCGGGTACCGGCGGTTTCACCAGGGGATCCTGATCCGCGGTGACCGCACGCGCCGTGTGGCGTATGGAACGGTGGTACGCCTGGTCACCATGACCGTGACCGCGCTTATTCTGTATCGGAGGGGGTGGAGTGGCGCGTTGGTGGGGGCCGCGGCCCTAGCGGTGGGCGTGGTGGCGGAAGCCGCGGTGAGTCATTGGATGGCCCGGAGCCTCATTGCCGACCTGCGGACCCGGAGGCAGTCCGGCCCCCTGCTTGAGTACCGGGCGATTATGAAATTCTATTTTCCCCTGGCCATGACCACCATGCTCGCGCTGGGCGTGCATCCCATGGTGACTTTTTTCCTGGGGCGGTCCCGGTTCCCCATTGAATCCCTGGCCGTGCTGCCCGTGGTCAATTCTCTGGTTTTTCTGTTCCGTGCCATGGGCCTCTCCTTCCAGGAGGTGGTCATCGCACTGGAAGCCGGGCGGAAACGCAACCATGAGAAACTGGCCCGGTTCGCTGGAATCATGGCTGCTTCGGTTACCACCGGCCTGGCGTTATTCGCCTTTTCGCCACTGGGGCGGATCTGGATTGAAGGTGTTGCCGGGCTGACCCCGGACCTCGGGCGTTTCGCGTATATCCCGTTGATGATCCTGGTCCCCCTTCCCGCCATGTCCGTGTGGATGTCCTTTCAGCGCGGGTCGCTGGTCAC
>CAYVBC010000136.1:0-4954 GCA_964449545.1 uncultured Clostridia bacterium
GCGATCCGCAGGTAGAGATCCATGTCCAGCGCGTTGTGGTGGGTCACGAAAGGCCGAGCCGAAGCGCCGCCCGGAATGGGATGCATCATGGGCGTTTCCACCTCCCGATACCCCTTGCCGTAGAAGAACATACGGATCTCCTGCAGGATTTCCGAACGCATGCGGAAAATTCTGCGGCTGTCGTCATTGACGATCAGGTCCAGGTAACGGCGGCGGTACCGCAGTTCCTTGTCCTGGAGCCCGTGCCATTTCTCCGGAAGGGGATGAAAGGATTTGGTCAACAGTGTAAGTCTGGAAACCAGCACCGTCAGTTCTCCGGTCCGTGTACGGAACAGTGTGCCGGAAACCCCGACAATATCTCCCATATCGAGAATCCGGACCACTTCAAAATCCTTTTCCGGCATTTTATCTTTGCGCAGGTACACCTGGAGTTTGGTTTCTCCATCAAAAAGATGGGCGAACACGCTCTTCCCCATGCGCCGCAGGGCCACAATCCGTCCGGCCAGCTGAAACTCCTCTTCCATGGTCTCCAGGGCTTCACTGTCGGCTTCACCATAAGCCTCGATCACCTGGGAGAACGTGTGGCTGCGATCAAACTCATAGGGCCACAGGTCCAGGCCCAGTTCCTTCAACTTCTCCAGTTTCTCCCTGCGAATTTCAAATAGTTCGTCCATAATATTTTCCTTATCCGTTTTCCAGTTTGGTCTGTAATTTCATTCTACGAACCCGGAAGCGGCGTACACGATGAAAATCCAGTTCCTGGCGTACCACCAGGTAACGGGGGGAAAAAACCCGGTGCTGGGGATCAAAAAAGAAAGAAAACCCGTCATGGAGATTGATTTCAAGCCAACGATGTGGCTCCGGGATCCAATTCCCCTTTTCTCCGGGCCTCAGATAAAATCCCCGCACATTGCGGTTCCGGATCCCAACGGCATCGAGCCAGGCGTTGACCAGCCCGGCCAGTCCCACGCAATCCGCGGTGCGACGCCTCAGGACACTGAGGGGGTCCTGGGATTGTGTTTTCGGGGAGTATTGGACGTGAGAACGCAGAAAGTCGCGGATCCGGACCAGGTAATCCTTCAGTGTATTGGATGCGCCCAGAAACTGCATTGCCTGTGCCTTCACTTCCGGATCCAATGCCGAGGCCGCTACAGGATCAAGATGAATTCGGTAATTCAGTTTAAGGTCGACAAAATTCAGGCTGCGGGTTTCGGCCATCATCCCTTCCGGCTGAACCTGGATCCGCTGTGAAAAATTGGCATTTCTGTACTCCATGAGAATCCCGATGGGTACGGTATCCAGTTGAATCCGGGCGTATTCCACGCGCCGCATGGAAGGCAGCATGGAGAGCAGAATCAGGAGGACTTTCAAGGAATCACCTTGTCCAACACGGCATTGACGATTCGATATGAGTCGGTGTCTCCGTACTTCTTGGCCATGCGTACCAGGTCATCGATGATAACGACCCGCTCCGGGTTGAACGCCGCCTCACCCATTCCCATCCGCAGCAGATTACGTTCCACCACCTTCAGGCGGGAAAAACGCCAGCCGATCAGTTTCTTGGAGATTGTACGATCATTGGATTCCATTTCAGAAACCACCTGACGGATCAGTTTGAAGACGAATTCCGTTTCAATCTCGTTCAGGCCCTTGAAAAAGCCGCGATTTTCACGCAGGATGGCCCTGGGATCCGTTTTCCACTGGTCAGTGACCTCCATCAGGTAGAGGATTTTGAGAACCACCTCCCGGCTGTACTTTATCCGGAACATCAAATATCCGCATCTTTGAACAGATTCAGCATCTCAATGGCGGTTTGCGCCGCCTGGAAGCCTTTGTTGCCCATTTTACTTCCGGCACGTTCAATGGCCTGTTCCGTATTGTCAGCCGTAATGATCCCGTAGGCGAAAGGAATGGAGAACTCCAGGTTCAGTAGCGCCACGCCTTTTGTGACTTCACTGGCCACGTAGTCGAAATGAGGTGTTTCGCCCCGGATGACGGCGCCCAGACAGATTACGGCATCATGACGTCCCGCACTGGCCAGACGTTTGGCGGCCAGGGGAATTTCGAAGGCGCCCGGGACACGAAATACTTCAATCTCTTCGGCCCGGGCTCCACTGCGGATCAGAGCGTCCTCCGCTCCCTCCAGCAGCCGCTCACTGATGAAATTATTAAACCGGGAAACCACCAACGCGTAGCGGAGTCCCTCTGAAATCAGTTGCCCCTTGAATTCTTTCATTGCAGTATTCTCCTGGCGCCAGATTACAGCAATAGCCGTGCTCTGTCAAGAGAACGAGCACGGAAGACACCCGCTTCCTACCGGGTACCACGCGGAGAGTTACTTGTTGGACAGAACCTTGGCATCCTCTACATATCCGATGATCCGGTTCTGCTGTTTGAGACGACGGATAATTCGATTGATCTCTTCCAGCAAAGGGCCATTACCTTTGTGTACGGCAATAGCGGATCCGATCATGTTGGCGTCGACGCCCTCCTCAATACTCATGAATTTGTCGGAACGGGCCTGGAACGCTTCAGCAACGGGCTTCTCCAGCACCAGCGCGTCCACTTCCCCCTTTTCCAATGTTTCAACCATTCCATGAATGGTCTCTCCGGGGACGAACTCCGCGCCAACGATCAACGTCCGGGCCATGTCCTGCTGAATGGAATTTTGCTGAACCCCCACTTTTTTTCCGCGCAGGTCACCGATGGATTTTATTTTTTCTCCATCCGCACGGCGGATCAGCACGGCCTGAAACGCCTGGTAATAGATTTCAGAAAAATCCGCTACCTTGCGGCGTGCTTCCGTGGGTGTCAGGCCGGCAATGATCATATCCACATCACCGGACTCCAGGTGGGTGAATAGTTGACTGAACAGAATATCACGGACCTCAAGGCGTACATTCAGCGCGTCCGCAATATCCTGGGCGATATCCATGTCCAGCCCCACAATACGGCCCTCATCATCATTGGGCAAGCGGAACTCATAGGGGGGATAATCGGCGCTTGTTCCAACGATCAGCTTACCGGATTCCACCAGAACCACCGGATCAGAAGCGACTTCCTTACTGGATTCCGCCGGATTTTCGCCAACCCCGCATCCTGTCAGAAATCCCAGAAAGGCAATCAACAGAAAAACCCCGAGCCTTCTCAAAAGAGGCGTATTCCATCTGTTTCTACCCATAACCTTCCCTCCTAATATCTCTATTTTTTGTATAGCAAAAGAGAAAATTAAAGTCAAATCGGAGATCAGGTTATTTTTGCCTGTTATATCTTCACTTTCAATCCCACGGGACAATGGTCGGAGCCCGCCACATCCGTCAGAATCAGGGCATCCTCCACCCTGTCCACCAGGTCGGGACTGATCAGAAAGTAATCGATGCGCCATCCCACGTTCTTCTGACGGGCCTGAAACCGGTAGGTCCACCAGGAATACGCGACCCGGTGGGGATACAACATGCGGAAAGTATCCACATAGCCGATCTCCATCAATCGATCCATCCAGGCACGCTCCACCGGCAGGAAGCCGGACCGATTTTCATTGGCCCTGGGATTCTTCAAGTCGATCTCCCGGTGCGCCGTGTTGAAATCCCCGGTCAGGATGAGGGATCGGCCGGAGCCACGCAGAGATTCACAATGGGCCAGGAACTCATCATAAAAACGGAGTTTATACTCCAGCCTTTCATCATGCATCTGCCCATTGGGAAAGTAGACGTTGAAATAGATGAAATCGCTGAAATCCGCCTGGATCACCCGTCCCTCAAGGCCCAGAAGGCCGTTTCCCTCAAGAAAAGACACGCCGGTGACGGGAATCCGGGAGAACAGGGCCGTCCCCGAGTATCCTTTCCGCTCCGCGTGATTCCAGTGCGCCTGGTAATTCAGGGGTGAACGAAGTTCTCCGGGAATCTGTTCTTCCTGCAGTTTTGTTTCCTGGATCCCCAGGACATGCGGCTCCTCTGCAGCCAGAAAATCCAGAAATCCCTTCTTCAAGACCGCGCGCGCGCCGTTGACATTCCAGGAGATCAGGTTCAACACCGACATGGGACGCCTCAATGACGGGTGATCAAGTCACCGACAGATTCCCGGCGCCAGGATTCCCCGGGAATCCGAGAATCCACAGGGACCCGTGCCACCGAAAAAGGAGGCCGTTCCTCCGGAAGCCGGATCAGACCGTCTTGAACCCACGCAAAGGCAGCCATGGAGAAGAACACCTGTTGACAATAGTTCCGAAACACTTCAATCTCTTTTCCCGGAACCGGCTTTCGTGAGGGGGATTTCAGGCGGAGGGGGTTGAGAAACCGTCCATTCCGGAGAATGCCGTAATGAAGGTGAGGCCCGGTGGACATGCCCGTACTGCCCACTGACCCGATCACCTGCCCCTGGGTGACCCGTTTGCCCCGGCGAATTCCCCGGCCGAAACGGGACAGGTGGTAATAATGGGTGGCATATCCATTGGGATGCCGCAACTGCACATACCGCCCCTTCATTCGATGGGTACCGGCATGGGTCACGACACCGGTTGCCGTCGCCTTCACCGGAGTGCCGGTCACTGCGCCCAGGTCCACCCCATTGTGTCGGGCGGAGAATCCCAGCACCGGGTGGCGTCTGCGACCGTACCTGGATGTCACCCGCATGAATGGAAGCGGGCAGCGCAGGAACATCTTGCGGACGGATCGTCCATCCGGATGGTAGTAGGCCACGTGGCCCAGGGAGTCCTTGAAGCGAAGGATTCGAATCTCCCGATCCCGATTTTTCACTTCCGCTGAGTACACATCGCCGTATCCGGCGAATTCCCCTCTCAGGAAACGCTTCTCCACCAGCAATCGGAATGAGTCTCCATCGCGGATATCCCGATTGAAATCGATATCATATTCAAACAATGAGGCCAGCAGATCCGCCAGTGCGGCATCTTCTCCGGCCGCCAGAATCGCGGCAAAAAGGGAGGTTTCAATCCGTC
>CAYVBC010000137.1:0-4912 GCA_964449545.1 uncultured Clostridia bacterium
TTTGAGTTTGTATTTCCGGCGGTACTCCCGCAGGGATTTGGCCCATGCGCGACGTCCCTTATCCAGGAACACCTTGTTTTCCCGCTTCTGAATGAAGTTGACGATCTTTTTGCGTGCCCGGCTGGTGGCCACGAATTTCAACCAGTCCGCGCTCGGGGTGCCCGTGTTGGCGGTGAGAATCTCCACGACATCCCCGGATCGCAGCTCCGTGCGCAGGGGGACCAGATGCTCATTGACGATGGCACCATTGCAGCGATGGCCGATTTCGGTGTGGATGGCATAGGCGAAGTCCACGGGAGTCGCTCCCGCCTGCAGGTTGATCACCTTTCCCTGGGGTGTGAACACATATATTTCATTGGGTTTGAGGTCTTTTTTAACCAGGTTGACGAATTCTCTCGGGTCCGGATTGTGGCGGTGTGTTTCGATCATGTCTCGAAACCACTGGAGGCGCTGATCACTTTCAAGAAAGGTAATTCCATCCTTGTATTTCCAGTGGGCGGCGATTCCCTCTTCGGCGACCTTGTGCATGTCCGTGGTGCGGATCTGGATTTCGAACTTGAATCCATCGGGCGTGAGCACGGTGGTATGGATGGACTGGTATCCGTTGGCTTTGGGGTTGGTGATGAAATCCCGCCAGCGGCCGGGAATATGCTGCCAGGTCTGGTGGATTTCACCCATCAGCGCGTAGCAGTTTTCCACGGAATCCGTGATGACACGCAGGGCCACCAGGTCATATACCCGCTCGATGCTGATCCCCTGACGGACCAGTTTGCGGTAGATGGAAATTTCCCGTTTGATCCTGAAATGCAGCTTCCCTGCAATTTTCAGGCGATCCAGCATCTGTTTGATATCGTTTCGAATCACATTGAGATGAGAAAGAGCCCAGGTCCGTTTGTCCTCGACTTCACCGTGAATGCGCTCGTATTCTTCGGGATAGGCGTACATGAAGGATACATTTTCGAGTTCATCCTTGATTTTCCCCATACCCAGCCGGTATGCGATAGGCGCATATATATCCAGTGTTTCCCGGGCAATCCGCTGCTGTTTCTCCGGGGGAAGTGCGTCCAGGGTGCGGATATTGTGCAGGCGATCAGCGAGCTTGATGAGGATCACCCGCACGTCCAGAGTCATCGCCATGATCATCTTTTTCAGGGTTTCAGCCTGAGCGTTTTCCGCGTCAATTTCCGAGATTTTGCTTATCTTCGTGACGCCCCAGACGATGTCACTGATCTCCTGACCGAAGAGCTTGGTAATCTCCTCTATTCTGTATTCCGTGTCTTCCACGACATCGTGAAGCAGTCCCGCGGCGATGGAAATTTCGTCCAGGTGCATCTCCGCGAGCGTCGCGGCTACGGCCAGGGGATGGATGATATAGGGCTCATTGGTGGCACGGATCTGATTCATATGGGCGTTGGCGGCGATGGAGTAGGCTTTTTTCAGAAGTTCCAGGTTTGCGTCCTCGTAGTAGCTGAGGATTTTTTCCTGAAGTTCAAAAAATCGTTTAATCATGGGATACCGCCGGTAACGATGTGCGCTGTCTGTCAGCTATCCACAATATATATTAATCCCATCTGAATGGCAACCGGAGACCCTGCCGGGAGCGTCGATCCGGTTGCATTCAAGAGGTCGGTATGATAGAGTGGGGCAGACATGAAACGGAAGCTGCTGGCGATTTTCAAGGCCCTCGCATATGTGGCTTCCTACGCGCTGATTTTCGGAGCGGCAATATTTTTAACCATGAGCCTCCTGATCAAGGGGGAAGAAGTTGAGTCACCGGATTTCCGGGGAAAGACCATATCCCTGGCCACGGATATTGCCGGGAAAAGCGGAGTCGGTTTGAAACGGATTGCCGGGAATTACGACCGCCATTATGCCCCGAGAACGGTGATTGACCAGTTCCCTTCCCCCGGTGTAAAGGTGAAGAAGGGTTCCTATATTAAAGTTTTTGTGACCTCCGAACTGGTGGAGGTGATTGTTCCGGACCTTTCCGGACATGACCTGAAAGCCGTGGATGACATGCTGGCCAAGGCCGGATTGAAAAGACGCATGATCTCGTATATCAATTCTCCGCGGGCACCGGTGGACCTGGTGATCAATCAGTCTGTCCCTGCCGGCGCGCGGGTCACTACCGGAACGGGTGTTGACCTTCTGGTCAGCAAGGGAGCGCCGGATTCCGCTTTTATCATGCCGGATCTGATCGGGCGTGATGCGGCGGGTGTGGTGGCGTTTTTTGAAATTCGCGGGCTGAAGATATCCAACATTACAGAGGTCTCCTATCCCGGACTGCGTCCGGGCGTGGTGATCAAGCAGTTCCCCGCTCCGGGATACCGGATCAGCAGCCGGAATCTGATTGGTATTCAGGTGAGTCAATGAATCCCCTTTTCCCATCCATTCTCTCGACTCGGTATTTTGATCTTGAAGAACGCCTGCAGGCATTCACGGAAGCGGGAATCGACTGGATTCATCTGGATGTCATGGATGGCCATTTCGTGAGCAACATCTCCTTTGGCCCCGCCACCATCGCCTCCATCCGAACCCGTTTCGCGTTTTCCTTCGATTCACACCTGATGGTCACGAATCCAGGGCAGATGGTCCCGCGATTTCTGGAGGCCGGCAGTGACTGGGTCTCTTTTCACCTGGAAGCGGAGTCCACACCGCGTGCCCTGCTGAGGGAGATCCGGGCCGCGGGCGCGGGTGCCGGCCTTGTGATTAACCCCGACACTCCGGTTGAAAATGTATTTCCCCACCTGGAATATATGGACTACGTGCTGGTTATGAGTGTTTTTCCAGGTTACGGGGGGCAATCATTCATCCCTTCCACCATGGAACGGATCGCCAGGCTGAAAGGGGAAATCCGGGATCGGGGGCTTCCCTGTCTGATCCAGGTGGATGGGGGCGTCAAGGCTGGAATGGCAAAGGAACTTCGTAATGCCGGAGCGGATCTTCTTGTAATGGGAACCGCCCTGTACAACGCTGAAAATGTAGGGAAGACCGTAACAGAGGTGTTGCAATACTTCAACGGAGAAGAATCATGAAACGTATCGTTTGGATCATTCCCCTGATTATGTTATTCAACCTGTCCTCATGCCGTTCCTCCGGCCCCAAGGTGGAACTGACTCCCGCGGAGAGAGGTTCCGCAAAGGGAATCTATGAAAAAGCCCGAGGCATGGTTCGGAAGAATCCCGAGAGGGCACGCATGCTGTTCAAGGAAGTTATGCAGCTGCACCCGGACAGTGTGTACGCCCGCAGAGCGAAGATTGGGATTGCGGATGCTTATTTCAGCCAGAAGGACTCCACGTCTCTGATTGTGGCGGCCAGTGAATACCAGGAATATGTCAACCTGTATCCGAACTCTCCGGACGCCGCATACGCCAAGTTTCAGGTGGCGGAGTGCTACTTTCAGCAGATGAGAAAGCCGGAAAGAGATCAGACCAACACCCAGGCGGCGATTAAATCTTTTCAGGAACTGCTGGAGATGTACCCCGGAACCCGGGAAGCCACGGATGCGGAAAAGCGGATCGCCAAAGCCCGCGCCAACCTGGCCATGCATGACTATAAAATCGGGTTTTACAATTACAAATATAAATCTTTCAGAGGGGCGATCCAGCGTTTCAAGCATGTCATTGATGAGTATCCTGACTTCAGATTGAATGATCGCCTGTTCTTTTTTACGGGAAAATCATACATGGCCATCAGAGACTGGAAAAACGCGCTTTCCTTTTTTCAGAAAGTGACCAACAGTTATCCCAAGTCCAAGTATGCAAAAAAATCCGTAAAAATGATGGAAAAGATCAAAGAGAAGGAAGACGCAGGGGAAGGTGCTCAGGAAAAGCAGCCTCAAAGCGCCGGCTGATCCCGGGATCTATCTTTTCAAGACCGTCTCGGGGCGGGTGCTGTATGTCGGAAAAGCCGGCAACCTGAAGCAGCGCATTCATCAGCATTTTCAGAATCCTTTGTCCCCGGTGACCGCCCGGCTGCTGGATCGCAGCCATGGGGTGGATTTCATTCTCACCAACAGTGAGAGTGAGGCGCTCCAGCTGGAATACAATTTCATTCATCACTACAGGCCTCCCTTCAACATCCGACTCAAGGATGACAAGTCATATCCGGTGGTGGAGATCACCCAGGGAGATCCCTTTCCCGGAATCTACTTCTCCCGGAGCCCCGGGCCCGACAGTTTCGCGACCCCTCCCCTGGCGGACTCTAGGCGGACCCGGGCGTTGATCGACCTGGTCATGCGGGTATTCCGCATCCGCAATTGCCGGGATTCGGAATTCCATCGGGGAGTTCCCTGCCTGTACCACCATATTGAGCGCTGCTCGGCCCCCTGTATGGACAAAGGTCAAGAGGCGGATTACGCGCGCAGGGTGGCGGATGCCGTGGCGTTCCTGCGCGGGCGGAAGGCCGGGGTGATCCGGAGGCTGGAGTCACGGATGAATGCCCGGGCGCTGGAGGAGAAGTTCGAGGAGGCCCAGCGGTTCAAGGAGGATATCCGTCTCCTGCGGGAGTTCAAACTGGATTCCGTAGTGGCGTCACGTTCCGGATCATCATTTGATGCGGTTGCACTCCACCTGGGTGGAGATCAGGCCACGGTACTTCGTTTTCCCGTGGAGGATGGCAATGTCGTTTCCCGGGATCTTTTTTCCTTCTCCACGTTTTCAGCTGACCCGGCCACGGCCATGCGGGAGTTCATCCTGACGGCGTACGGCAGGGGAAATCTCCCCCGGGAGCTGGCGGTATCACCGGAGCCGGCGCAGAGGGAGGAGATGGAGACGTTTTTTTCAGAGATGGCGGGCCACAAGGTGCGCGTCCGCACACCGCAGCGTGGGAGGAAAAGGAAGATCCTGGAAATGGTGTCACGCAACCTGAGCCTTGCCGTGGGGCGCAACCATTACCCCTCTCTGGGGGAGGG
>CAYVBC010000138.1:0-4903 GCA_964449545.1 uncultured Clostridia bacterium
TGTTCTCCGAGCCCTTCCGGCTGCGGCCTTCATTGGCCATGCGGGAGGGGCCGACAGGGTTGTCCGGGAAACCGGGCGGCCTCCCGAACCGCGTCTCCAGGAGCCGCGCTGGAAAGGAGAATTCACATTGCTCTGCCTTCTTTCCGGAATGGAGCTTTTCATGAAGCGTTTTGTTGTTTTCCTGGCGGTGGTCGCAATGATGACCGTGTCCTGTTCACCACCGCAGAAGACCCGGATACGCGTCCTGCATGCCGGATCCCTGTCCATCCCTTTCCGCGCCATGGCGGATGCGTTCATGCGTGAAAACCCCGGTGTGGCAGTGGAACTGGAAGCCCACGGCAGCCGGACCGCGGCCCGGCAGATCAGTGACTTGGGTCGCAGCGCGGAGGTTATGGGATCGGCCGACTCCGCGGTGATCCGCAATCTGCTGATCCCGCACCACGCGGCATGGTGCATTGATTTTACCACCAATGAGATGGTGATCATGTATTCGGAGAAGAGCCGTTATCATCAGGAGATCACGGCGGAAAACTGGTACCGTATCCTGCTGCGCGATGACGTGCAGTACGGCCACTCCGACCCCAATGCCGATCCCTGCGGATATCGAACCCTTCTGACCTGGCAGCTGGCGGAATTGCACTACGCGTCTCCGGATCCCTTCGCCGTGGATCTGGCGGAAAAACTTCGCGCGGGGATGCCGGAAAAAAACCTGCGTCCCAAGGAAGTGGACCTGATCGCCATGCTGGAAGCCGGAGAACTGGACTATATATTCATCTATCGCAGCGTGGCGGAACAACACCAGGCGCCCCACCTGTGTCTGCCGGACGCGGTGAACCTGAAATCCGCCGATTTCGCGGAGTACTACGCCAGAGCTTCCGTGCGCATTACGGGAAAGAAACCGGGCGAATGGATTGAAAAGCGCGGCGCTCCCATGGTGTACGGGATCACGCTGCCACGAAACGCGGACCATCCGGATTGGGGGGTGAAGCTCATCGCTTTTATACTGGGCGAAACGGGTCGTCGGATCATGGCGGAAAACGGTCAGCCGGAGATTGTTCCTCCGCGGGTGGATTTTCCGGACAGACTGCCCGCGGATCTGCGCTCCTTTTTCTCAGTGAGTGAAACCCATTCTGAGGGAAACTAATCCATGACCGAAACGGGGAAACGGACACTTTTTTACACGGTGTTGTCCGCTTTCGGCTTCCTGTTGATCCTGTTTATCGCCGTGCCTCTGATTCGCATCCTCTTTTCCGCAGATCCCGGTGAACTCGCACGAACCGCGTCGGACGAGAAGGTGCGATCCACCATTTTTCTCACCTTGCGGGCCTCCCTGTGGGCAACCCTTACCGCTCTGGCGACCGGGGTTCCCCTGGCATGGTTGCTGGCACGGCGGAGTTTTCCGGGGCGCAGACTCCTGGAGGGGCTGATCGACCTCCCGGTTATCATCCCCCATACCGCAGCGGGGATCGCGCTGCTCTCCGTGTGGGGGCGCAATTCCCTGTTCTCCAGAACCACCGGAATCCAACTCATGGGCACGGAGGCCGCCATCTCAATGGCCATGTTCTTTGTGTCCGTTCCCTTCCTGGTCAACGCGGTCAAGAATGGGTTCCAGCTGTTGGATGAGCGGTATGAGAAGACGGCTCGCAGCCTGGGGGCCGGTCCATGGCGGGTGTTTTTTTCCGTGAGCCTGCCCATGGTGCGAAAATCCATCCTGTCCGGTTCCATCATGATGCTGGGAAGGGGGATTTCCGAGTTTGGCGCGGTGGTCATCCTGGCCTACCATCCCATGACGGCGCCTGTGTTGATTTTTGAACGTTTTCAGAATTTCGGATTGAAGTACGCGTTGCCAGTGACTGTATTGCTGATCCTCATCAGCCTGGCGGTCTTTCTGCTGCTGAGACTCATTGAAGAGAGGCGCGCGTGATCCGCCTGGAAAAAGTATCCAAAAAACTGGCGGATTTCTCCATCCATGAGATTGACCTGGAGATCCGGCAGGGAGAATACTTCGTGATCATGGGGCCCAGCGGCGCGGGAAAGACCCTCCTGCTGGAGATGATCGCCGGACTGGTCAAGTCGGATTCGGGGAATGTGACCGGGGTGGATTCACGATCTATGGGATTCATCTACCAGGACTACATGCTCTTTCCTCACCTGAATGTATTCGCCAATATCGCTTTTGGCCTGCGCATTCGCGGAAAGGGTAAGGAGGAAATCGGGAAGCAGGTCCGCGAACTGGCCCTGGAACTGCATGTGCAGCACCTGTTGCGGCGCGATGTGCGGACCCTTTCCGGAGGGGAAAAACAGCGTGTGGCCATTGCGCGCGCTTTGGCCATTCATCCCCGCCTGCTGATTCTGGATGAACCCACGGCAGCCCTGGACCGTGCCAACCGGATCCGGACACGGAAGATGTTCATGGAGCTGCACCGCCGGACGGGGGCGACCTTTATCCAGGTGACCCATGATTTCGAGGAAGCCCTCTCACTGGCGGACCGGGTGGCCCTCATGATGAACGGGGAACTCATCCAGACGGGACGTCCGGACCTTGTTCTCGGTTCACCGGCCAGCCGGGAAGTGGCGGACTTCATGGGTTACCGCAACCTGTTCTGCGGGCCCGTACGGGATGGCCGCATGCGTGTGGGAAACACTTTGGACCTGGAAGTTCCGCTGGGAGATTCGGAATTCGCCTATGCTGCCCTGCGTTCCGATGATGTCCTGATCTCTCGAACCCAACTGGATTCTTCGGCCCGTAACCGGTTGCGGGGCCGGATCACCACGATCATGCAGCACGCCTCCCTGGTGGAGGTGCTGGCGGAGGTGGACGGGGTCGAATTTTCCGTGGACATTACGCGCAAGTCCAGAGAAGAGATGGAATTGAAACCGGAGGACCCGGTGATCCTGACGTTCAAGGTATCATCGGTCCGTTGCTTTGAACATTGAGATAAAAATGATCCAACTGAATGAAGCACTGAATCGGCTGCAGGCTGAGGTACTCTATCCCGAGGGAGAAGAGATCCTCCTGGAAAAAGGTCTGGGACGTGTCCTCCTGGAGGATATTGACTCTTCCATTGAGATGCCTCCCTTTGACAAGGCGGCCATGGACGGGTATGCCATCAATTCGGATGACCCGGAGGAGAATTTCCGGGTGAGGAACGTGATCGCCGCGGGAGATCCTCCCGGAACGCGTCTGTCCATGGGGGAGGCATCGCGGATCATGACCGGGGCGCCGGTTCCTGACGGCGCCGACCAGGTGGTGATCCGTGAAGTTTCTTATGAGAAGGATGGGCGGGTGACCTTTACCGACCGTTCCGGAATATCCAATATCTGCCTGCGGGGAGAGGATGTCCGGGAGGGTCAGCGAATCCTGGACCGGGGTACCCTGATGGGGCCGGCGGAGATCGGATCCGCGGCCGCGGTGGGACGCAATCGGATTCAGGTGGGCCGGATTCCCAGAGTATCCGTACTGGTGACGGGATCTGAAATCGTGGCCCCGGGAGAACCTTTGTCTCCGGGCCGGATCTATGATTCCAACAGCGCGTCCATCGGCGCCCAGTTGCGACGAATGGGGATTGATCCCTTCCGGGTGAGTCGAATCAAGGACACGCCGCAAAAGATCCGGGCCGGGATTGAACAAGCGCTTTCCGATGGTGACGTGGTTGTGATTTCAGGCGGTGTGTCCATGGGTGACTTCGATTACGTTCCCGGGATCCTGGAAGAGCTGGGGGTCACCCTCCACTTTTCAAAAGTCGCGGTAAAACCGGGGAAGCCCTCGGTATTCGGCAGCCGGAATGGAAAGTATGTGTTCGGACTGCCCGGGAACCCCGTCTCCACCTACGTGATCTTTGAGATTATGATCAAGGCCTTCCTCTATCGCATGATGGGTCATGTATATGAGCCCCGGATGATACGGGCACGGATGGCCCGTCCATTCAACAGGAAGAAGACAAACCGGACGGCCCATATTCCCGTACGTGTGCGGGACGGAAAAGTATTCCTGCCGGAATATCACGGCTCCGCGCACCTTTTCGCCCTTCCGGGATCGGATGGGCTGCTGACTGTACCCGTGGGAACCGCTCGCATTCCAGCAGAGGTGGAAGTGGATGTACGACTCATATAAACGACATATTTATTACCTGAGGATTTCCGTGACCGACCGTTGCAACCTGCGCTGCCGCTACTGCATGCCTGAAGAAGGCGTGACGCTGAAGCGTCACGATCAGATTCTAAGCTATGAAGAAATTGTGAAAATCGCCAGTTCAGCTGCGGCCATGGGATTCTGGAAGCTACGGATTACAGGCGGAGAACCCCTGGTCCGACAGGGGGTGACGGACCTGGTCCGGCAACTGAGCCGGATTCCTGGAGTCCGCGAAGTGAACATGACCACAAACGGGGTGTTACTGGACCGATACGCGGAGGAGCTGAAACGCGCGGGACTGGACCGGATCAATATATCTCTGGACACACTGGACCCTGAACGGTACCGTTGGATCACCCGTGGCGGAGAGATCGGAAAAGTCATGGACGGCATCCGCGCGGCCGGGGATGCGGGATTTAAAAATACGAAACTCAACATGGTGTTGCTGGAATCGACCAGCGAGGCGGAGGTCTCCAGTATGGCGGATTTCTGCAGGGAGAATGGACTCCGGATGCAGCGGATCCACCAGTATTCTCTTTCAGATATTCACACCATTCCCGAGGAAAATCGCGCGGAGAGGCCCTTACCCTGTTCGATGTGCAACCGGATCCGCCTGACCGCGGACGGCCATTTCAAGCCCTGCCTGTTCTCCGAAATCGCCATTCCCGTTGATATGAAACGGATCGGAGACTGCATCCGCGAGACGATTCACGCCAAGCCGCATGGTGGTACTGCCTGCATGTCCATGGGGAACTGGCAGATCGGCGGGTA
>CAYVBC010000139.1:0-3541 GCA_964449545.1 uncultured Clostridia bacterium
AGGAGAACACGCCCATGGCGGCCAGTACGATCGTATTCTTGACCGCGGCCGGCAGAAAATCCATCAGGTAGAGAACCGCGGCCAATCCGATAGGCAGAAAGAATATCAGCTGCATGCCCTGAATCCGGTTTGCCATGATGATGCCGGCACCGAAACCGCTCAGGACAAAGAAGCCCAAGGGAAGGATCCGGTTCAAATGGAGGCGGGAAACCTCCTTTTCATCGGTATCCTGACCCTTCACCACCAGGCCGAGCCAGCGAAACAGGTAAACCGCTTCCAGCATGGAACCCAGCAGGAGGAGCCAGACCACCGTCATGCCACCGTCCGCGGCCATCCGCATCACCAGTTTCCACTTGGCGAAAAATGCGGGAAAAGGCGGAAATCCAGTCAGCATGAGCACGGCGGTCCCCATGGCAACCAGGAGGAAAGGCCTCCCGGCCAGCACACCCCAGCCATCCAGGTTCCGTTCCCTGACCCAACCGGACAGCCAGAAGAGGATCGATTTGGCTAGAATATGGCTGATCAGCAGCCCGCCGGCCACAAAAGCAAAATCCTCTCCCAGTTGGGGTTTCAATCCCACCACGGTCATCAGGAGGCCGATCTGGGCTACCGAGGAGTACCCCAGCAGGCGCCGATCCTGTTTCTGAACCAATCCCAGCAGATTCGACCCCACAAAGGTCACCATCCCCATGACCAGGACAAGGTTGTAGGCGTCCGCGCCCCACAGGGGCAGAACACGCGTCAGGGCAAAGAGAACGGCTGTGGCATAGGCACCGGAAATAACCGCGGATACGCCCGGCTCCGCGGAAGAATAGATGTCCAGTGCCCATCCGTTGGCCGGGAAGGGTTTCAACTCCAGCACCAGGGAAACCACGACCAGGAAAAGTGCGGCAATCCCACCGCGCATCCCCGGCAGGCCGACCGTGGCCAGGTGGTCCAGGGAGAGGGATCCCCCCAGGTGGTAGACAAACACCGTTCCCAGGAGCAGGGTCCCGGTGACCACACCACCGGCGATCATGTATTTGAATCCGGAAGAGAGTGCGTCCGGGTCATCGCGCAGCGTCATGAGTCCGGCCACCGCGATGGCCGCGATCTCCAGAAACACAAAAAGGTTGAACAGGTCGCCGGTCATCACCAGGCCGTTCAGACCGGCCATGAGCACCAGGAACACCATGGCCGTCGACTTTCCGCGAATGCGGAGGGTATCCAGCAGATAGATCCCGCCCAAAAGCCCGACCAGGTTGACCAGCAGGCTGACGAATGCTTCTTCCGGACCCATTCGCAGCATAATGGATAGCGGTGGAGAAAAGCCCGCGGTGAACACCTGTGCCGGTTCAGCGGCTGGAGAGCCGATAAAGTACGCCAGCCATCCGCCGGACACCACACTCATGAATCCCAATGCCACCAGGATGGAGATCCCGGAGACGGATTCTTTTCCGCGACGCCACAATCCGATCATAAACGCACCGGCCAGCGCGGCCACAATGATCCACACAGGGTTGATGATTACCATTTCAGATCCTTGTACTCTCGAATATCCAGGGTACCCTTGCGCTGGTACATCCGCAGCGCAAAAGCGAGCATCATCGCTGTAATGCCCAGACCAATCACGATGGCGGTCAGTACCATGGCCTGGGGAACCGGGTCCGAAACCAGTCGTTCCGCTCCGGTCAGGGGCACATCTCCATCCAGAATGGGGGCGGTGCGGTTTCGGATGTGCCCCAATGTGACCATGACCACGTGTAATCCGGTGTCAAAAACCGAGAAACCGATGATCATGCGAATGATATTCCGCCGGGACAGGATGCCGTACAATCCGATCAGGACCAGGAGGAATCCAACGGCCAGGGTCACTTTCTCAAGCATGGTGGGATCCTCCTTCCTTCCGGGGATGCCTCAGTCCGGACAGCAGACCCGCCAGTTCAGCCCCGACTTTCAATCCGATCAGGGAGTAGATAACCGGAATCGCTCCGGCGGAGAACAACTGACCGGGGATGCCAACGGGAAGGATCCTGTTGTCCAGGAACCCCCCGGCAACGTACAGGCCCAGGACGCCGATCGCCAGGTAGGTCAGGCCGGAAAGGGATTCCACCATGTGGAGGAGCCCTCGGCTGCCGCGGCTTTCCGGCCTGGACAAAAATCCCAGGAGGAAAGCAACGGCGATCACGGCGCCTCCCTGGAATCCGCCACCCGGCGACAGGTGTCCGTGTATGAATATGAATACACCGAAAAGAAAAACCAGCGGTGACATCAACGCGGCTCCCGTGCGCAGGATTTCTCCCGGATCACTTCCGGAAGCCGACATGGCGGTTTCAGGCGTACTCTCTTTCAGCAGGATGCCGATGATGGCGGTGGCCAGGAAGAGCACCATGACTTCGCCCAGGGTGTCCAGTCCACGGTAAGTCACCACAACAGCGGTCACCAGGTTGGCTGAACCCAGTTCATGTGCGCCCCGGGCCGCGTAGTGGCGGGCCACGGAGTTCAACTCACCGGGGACTTCATAGGCGGAATAGAGGCTGAAGAGTACCAGTGCCGTCAGCAGAACCACAAGCAGAATTCCCGTTTTACGTACCATCTTCTCCCCCTACTCGCTTTCCCGCGGATGAGAATCTGTTTTAACGGACATGGACCGAATCCGGTGCAGCACATATAGAAATATCACCGTGGACAGACCGCTTCCAATGGCAGCTTCCGTCATGGCCACGTCCGGAGCCGCCAGAACCAGGTAGAGAACCGAAGCCAACAGGCTGACCACTCCCGCGGCGATCACAGCGGTCACGGGCTCCCGCCCGGAAACCGCAACCACCGCGCCCGCGATCATGCCCGCGCCCGCAACCAGCGCAATTATGGAAAAAATCATTTCCTGCCTCCCGCGGATCCGTCGCCTTCATGAAGCAGGGATTCCTCTTCCAGTTTATCCACCACCGATTCCTCCGTGGGAAGGATTCCCGCCCTGTGGGCCGCGCGCGCCAGTACATGGGAGGAAACGGGGTTGGTCAACAGGACAAAGAAGATCACCAGAAGGGACTTCCCGGTCCATGAAGGATGAAGGATCGCGATTCCCGCCATGGAGAGGATGGCTCCCAGCGTGGAGGCCTTGGTCCCCGCCTGAATCCGGGTGTAGCAATCCGGCATTCGCAGTACACCCAACGCGCCGAAAAAGAGAAACAGGGCTCCGGCCATCAGCACCAGGCCCCCAAGTATCTGACTCGGACTCATGACAGACCTCCATCAATGTACCGGGCCACCACCAGAACGCCCACAAAACTCAGAAGGCCGTATACCAGGGCCACATCCAGGTAGATGGACCGTCCGGCATAGTGGGCCATCAGGCCCATTAAAGGCAGTGATATCACGGTAAGCACATCCAGGGCGATGACCCGGTCCGCCACCGTCGGTCCCATGACGAAGCGGACCCCCGCCAACCCCATTGCAATGAGAACCAGCCCCAGGGAGACAGCCGTTGCGATCTCAACCATATGCCACCTCCAGATACTTTTCAAAACGCGAAACAATGCGGCGTGTGGCTCCATCCACATCC
>CAYVBC010000139.1:3641-4831 GCA_964449545.1 uncultured Clostridia bacterium
CAACCGTCGTGCGGCCGGTGAGCAGAAACCAGACCCCGAACAGCAGCCCAAACATCATCACTGAGGATTTCAGCCTCATGAGTTTTCCTCCCTCAACCGGTGTTTGAAAAAAAGATACTCCACCTCGGATAAAATATCGAGAAAAGCAACTGTAACCCCTTCGGGAACGCGTATGGGAATCAAGGCAAGACTGAGGATGATCCGTACCCCCGCGGCCACCATGCGATCCGCCACATCCTGGACCTCTTCCGGTGGAATGGCCAGGATGGCACAGATGATTTCCTCTCTGCGAATCACCCCTTCCATATCCTCCATTGGATATACCGGAACGTCTCCCGCATTCATGTTGACGACCTCGGGATCCCGGTCAAAAGCGGCGATAACCCGGGTTTTGTACGGGGTGCTTGCATGTCCCGCGATGGCGTGACCCAGTTTGCCGACCCCCACCAGAATCGCTCTGAAGTTCCCCACGGAATCAAACAGGCTCTCCAGCTTGCGGTCCAGCTGTTCCACGTCATAGCCGCGCCCCCGGACACCGAATTCTCCAAAATAGGAAAAATCCTTGCGAACAATGGCGCTTTTGATCCCGCAGCGATTCCCGATCTCCTTGGACAGAACCGTAGCGCGCCCCTGCCCGCGGAAACGTCGCACGCAACGCACGTAGTAAACCAGGCGTTTGAGGGTCGCCTCCGGAATCACGTGGCGAAAGGGTTCGAATCGGGAGGCCTGAGCTTCTTTTTTTTGCTTGTTCATGTGAATTCTTTCACATATATAAATGGTTCATTTATTTTTGTCAACTCAATTTAGATTTATTTCGTTTTTTTCTTTCCGATCATGGGGACGGAGCGTAGGAAGTTGGTCAGGATCAGTCTTCAGCGCCCCACCGAGCTGAACAATTTAAAAAGCTGAGCCCGACTACGAATATTGAGTTTTCGATACAATGAATAGATGTGATTTTTCACCGTAGCTTCTGAAATAAAAAGGCGGTTCGCGATGCGGGCTCCGTTCAACCCATCCAGCAAGAGGACCAGCACTTCCTGTTCCCGGTTGGAAATGCTGTACCGTTGACAGAATTCACTGATCTCGCTCTCCCTGCGCAGGCGTGCCGCCTGGCGCCGCATTCGGGTGCGATGAAAGCGCACCGCAGCGACGCAGACAATCAGGAGAAGAATCAAGCGAAACCACCAGCT
>CAYVBC010000140.1:0-4826 GCA_964449545.1 uncultured Clostridia bacterium
CGGCTTTCAAATTTTCTCATATTTCAGTCCGCCTATGCGGAGTTGTATTTCGCGCCGCAGATGTGGCCTGACTTCCGGGTTGCGCCATTTCTGGAGGCTTTGACCGATTACCAGCAACGCCAGCGACGCTTTGGAGGAATATGAAGGAATTCATGACCCGTAACCTGACGGCCGTTTTTCTGATTGCCCTGGCCTACGCCTGGATTCAGCTGACTTCACCCCTGGTTTTTTCCCTGATCCTTTTTCTCATTACCGCGGGAGCGGCATGGGAGTGGATCCGTTTGTGCAATCCCGTGCAGCACCATTTTACGGTCACGGCAATCGCCGGGCTTGTGGTGGCTGCAAGTTTTACCTTCCAAATTCCCGGTCTGGGTGAGGCGCTCATCCTTGTTCTGTTTATCTTTGGGATCTATTTCCTCTTTTCCATTCGCGCATCCGAACAACTCACCACTTTCGTGCGGGATTTCGGCATCCATGTGGGCGCGGTGCTCTATATATTTGTTCCCCTGTATTATCTGCTGCGACTGAAGGAACTGGGGCCCAATTACCTCTTTTTTCTGATTGGAGTGATCGCAATCGGAGATTCCTTCGCTTATTTTGTGGGAAGTATCTGGGCGAAATATGGACGGAGGATAGCCATATATCCCATCGCTTCGCCCAGAAAAAGTCTGCAGGGGCTGGTGGCCGCGGTGTTGTCGGCCGGAGCCGCGGCACTCCTGGTCCGGGCTGTCTTTCCCATTCCCGTGAATGACACCATGGCCGTGATCAGCGGCGCCATACTGGGATTGCTTTCTCAGCTTTCGGATCCGGTGGAATCCCTGTTCAAACGTGCGGCTGGAAAAAAAGATTCCGGAATGATTCTACCGGGTCACGGAGGAATCCTGGATCGGGTGGATTCCTATATATTCTGCGCTCCCGCGCTCTATTTTTCCGTGTTGTATCTTTGGAAATGATTGATATGCCGGTGGACGTTGCATGAAATCCGTGGCGCTGCTTGGATCCACGGGATCCATCGGACGAAGAACCCTTCAGGTGGTTTCCGCGCAAGCCCATCCGGAGGAAATCCGCGTGGTTGCGCTGGCGGCCGGAGAAAATATTTCACTGTTGAGTCGGCAGATCATGACCTATTCTCCCCGCCTGGTAAGCGTGACAAGGAAAGAGGACGCGGATGCGCTTGCGAAGCGGTTTCCGGATGTCCGCTTTTATTCCGGTCCCCAAGGACTGATGGAAGCCATATCCCTTCCTGAAGTGAATATTGTTGTATCCGCCATTACGGGCACCGTATCCATGGAGGCCAACCTGGCGACTCTGAAGCGGGGGCTCCGTCTATGTCTGGCCAACAAGGAAACCCTTGTGGCCGCGGGTGAACTGGTGCAGCGGGAGCTGGCCCGGTCCGGCGGAGAACTGATTCCCGTGGACAGTGAACATTCCGCTATTTTTCAATGCATTCAGGGTCAGGGTGATTCATATATATCCCGGGTGATCCTCACGGCTTCCGGCGGCCCTTTTTTCCGCAGTTCATTGGAAGAACTGAGCCGGATTACCGTGGAAATGGCATTGCGTCATCCCACATGGAAAATGGGCAGAAAGATTACCATTGATTCCGCCACGATGATGAACAAGGCGCTGGAAGTGATTGAAGCCGGATTTCTTTTTCCCGTTGATGAAAACGGGATTGATGTATTGATTCATCCCCAGAGCATCGTCCACTCTCTCGTGGAGTTTGTCGATGGATCCGTTCTTGCCCAGATGGGGCGTCCGGACATGGGATTG
Source organism: uncultured Clostridia bacterium (assembly GCA_964449545.1). Lineage (GTDB taxonomy): Bacteria > Acidobacteriota > Aminicenantia > UBA2199 > UBA2199 > UBA876. The sequence goes on from CAYVBC010000140.1 coordinate 1,774, forward strand.
CCCATACATTATGCGTTGAACTTTCCCCAACGCAGCCCCTTTAAAACGGAAGCGCTTCATCTCGGAGAGCTGGGGAAGCTGGACTTCTTCCCGCCGGAAAAACTCGCTTTCCCCTCTCTGGACCTGGCCCGGCATGCCCTGAAATCCGGTTGTGATTCCGGGGCCGTGTTGAACGCGGCCAACGAAGTGGCGGTGGAAGCGTTTCTGGATCATCGCATTTCATTTATGGACATCTTTCGCCTTGTGGAAACCGTATACGGAAAGACGAAATTCAGCCCCGTGGAATCCCTGGCGCAAATTCATTCCTCGATCCGAGAAACCCGGACACGTGCCCGGGAATGGCTGGAATCGAACACTGGAGACCAATCATGAACGTGATATATCAGGTATTTGCATTTTTGTTGATGTTTGGAATCATTGTCCTGGTACATGAATTCGGACATTTCATGGCTGCCCGACTGATGGGAGTCAGTGTGGAAACTTTCTCTTTCGGATTTGGTAAGCGCCTTTTCGGAAAGCGAATGGGGAAGGGGGGAACGGAGTTCCGTGTCAGTCTCATCCCTCTCGGGGGCTATGTCAAGATGGCGGGAGAGGAGACCTGGGACCCGGAGAACCTCAAGCCCGATGAGTTCTACGCCAAAAACCGGGCCCAGAGAATTTTTATCCTGCTCATGGGGCCATTCATGAATGTACTCCTGTCTTTTATCATCCTGGCGGTAATATTCATGACCGGGGTGAATGTGGACCGATACCACAAGGATCCTCCGGTCATCGATTATGTGCAAACCGGATCTCCGGCGGCGGAAGCGGATCTGCGTTCCGGTGACCGGATTGTGGAAATGGATGGACGTAAAATTCACAATTGGAAGGAATTGGAAATGGCCGTGGGTGCCAATCCGGACCAGAGCATCCCGGTACGGTTCGTCCGCTCCGGAGAGCAGATGGAAACCCGTCTGGATATCAAATCCTTTTCCCAATACGCCCTGGGGTACGCCGGGCTCCATCCCGCTTTTCGCACGAAAATCGAAGCGGTGGAATCCGGTACTCCCGCTGATAAAGCGGGGATCCGTGCCGGTGATATCGTGAATTCAATTGACAACGTTTCCGTGAATTACTTTGAGCTCCCCGTGAAGATTCAAGCGGCAAAGGGAAACCCGATTGAATTGGGCATTCAGCGTGATCAGGAAATATTGGCCGTAACCGTGGTTCCTGAACATATCAAAGGTGAAAAAAACTTCAGGATCGGGATTGCCATGAAGCCCCATACCCAGACCATTCGGCAACATTTCGGCCTGTTTGCGGCTTTCTCCAGAAGTGGCGGAGAACTGGTCCGGCTGACCACCATGACATTTGACGCGTTGAAAAAAATGGTGGTGGGAAAGCTTTCCCCCAGGACCCTGTCCGGCCCCATGGAGATTGCCCGTTTCTCCAGCAAGGCGCTATCCAGTGGAATGTCCAGCTTTTTCATGCTCGTGGCGTTTATCTCTCTGCAGTTGGGCATTGTCAACCTGCTCCCCATCCCCGCGCTGGATGGCGGACATCTGATGATCTTTTCACTGGAAGCGGTTCTGAGGCGAGATTTCAGCTCGAAATTGAAAAATGCGCTGATCAATGGGGGATTCATATTCCTGCTGCTGCTGATGGGATTTGTGATTCTCAATGATGTGGCAAAGGTACTCCCCAGGGGATGGAGTTCCCTGATTCCCTTTTAGCCCGAGCGGTTGAATCCGCCTGGGGCTTGTGCTAGAGTGCAATCATGTCCGAGATCCGTTTCGGCACGGATGGCTGGAGGGGACGGATGGGTCGGGAGTTTTCATTCCGAAACGTCCGATGTTTTGCCGTTGCGTATGTACGTTTTCTCCGGCGAACCCTTCGAACCGGAAGTCCTCAGGTTCTGATCAATTTTGATACCCGACTTCTATCCCGGCGTTTCGCGCGTGAAACGGCCCGTATTTTCTCCCTCATGGGGGTGACCGCGTGGATCCCCAACCGGGATCTGCCGATGGGCGCCGCTTCCATGGCCATTGTGAAACAGGGGATGGATGGCGGAGTGGCATACACAGCCAGTTTCAATAAACCGATTTTCAATGGGATCAAGGTACTCAACAAAAAAGGCGCTCCCGCCTTGCCCTCAACCACGGCGTTGATTGAGAGAGAGATTGAAAACCTGCCGGAGAGCCTTGAACCTCGCCGCCAGTATCCGGAAGAGTCGCTGATCCGGCCAATCGAAATCAAGGAGGAATATCTCCAATACCTTGAAGAAAGCATTCGTTTTGAAACGATTCGAAAAGCGAACCTGAATATCGTGGTGGATAACCTGTTCGGCGCTTCCCGGGAATATCTGGATGAAATTCTCATCAGAAACGGTGTGACCGTGGAGACCATTCACGGTTACCCCTATGCGTCGGCCGGGACGGTGATTCCATATTGTTCGGGGGAGAACCTGACAGACCTGTCCAGAGCGGTACGTGAGACGGAAGCGGACCTTGGACTGGCAACGGATATTGATGGCGATCGCTTCGGTATTATGGATGCCGCAGGTCACTTCATCAACGCCAATCGGATTGTGCCCCCACTGATCGATTACCTGATTCGTGAACGCGGATTCAGTGGTGGAATCGTTACATCCATCTCCACCACCAACAACGTCGTCCGTGTGGCCCGGACCCATGGCCGGAAAATATTCCATACACCCGTGGGGTTCAAGTATATATCCGACATGATGTCGAGAAGAAATGCGTTTTTCGGTGTGGAGAGCTCAAACTGCGCGGCTTTGCGGGGACAGTCCATTATCAAGGATGGCATCCTGATCAACCTTCTGATCGTTGAAATGCTGGCTGCCTCCGGTATGTCCCTGACCGGGATGCTGAACGCTTTCTACAGGAATTTTCCGCGCCTGTATGGCCGCGAAAACACTGTGAAAATGACACCGGAGCGAAGTGAGCAATTACATCACCTGGCGGAAGAGGGCGGGAACGTGGATCCCGGATTTTCTCCGCGGAAGGTTCAACTGGTGGATGGCGTGAAATGGATTGGAGATGGGGAATGGCTGC
>CAYVBC010000141.1:0-4794 GCA_964449545.1 uncultured Clostridia bacterium
CCCTGTTGCAGCACATCGGGAGATCCCGGCAGCTTCATCATGTCATAGGCGCGGGTTTCTCCCTTCTCCACAACTCTGGCGATGGCCGCGCGGATTCGTGTGGCGGTTTTCTTTTCGCCGATGTGGTCCAGCATCATGCAGGCGCTGAGAATCATGGCGATGGGGTTGACGATGGATTCGTCATACTGGGCATACTTGGGCGCGGATCCGTGCGTGGGTTCGAAAATGGCGACTTCATCTCCCACGTTCGCGCTGCAGGCGAAGCCCAGGCCGCCCACCAGGCCGGCAAAACCATCGGAAACAATGTCACCGAACATGTTTCCGCTGACCAGCACACCATAGGTTTCCGGGTTCTTGGTCAACCACATCATCTGGGCGTCGATGTTCGTGTTCCTCAGTGAAATTCCCGGATATTCCTTGGACATCTCCTTGGCGATGCCCAGCATCATACCGGAAGTTTCCCGGATTACATTGGGTTTTTCACAGACCGTGACGGATTTGTATCCGAAACGTTTGGCATGTTCATAAGCGGCCCGAACGATGCGCTCCGTGGCATGTCGGGTGAATATCCGGGTGGAAACGGCGATCCCTTCCCGTGGGGAGGCGGCGAAGGTCTTGAATTTCGGATGGGAGTTCAATGCATCGAAAACGTTGTCCGGGGGGTTGGTCCATTCAACGCCACAGTACAGGCCTTCGGTGTTCTGTCGAAAAATGACCACATCCACTTCGGGTTCCTCAATGGTTCCGCCGGGTCCGCGACGGATAAAATTCAGGGGGTTTCCCTTGAACGTGCGGCAGGGCCGGGTGCAGATGTCCAGGTTGAAATGCTGACGCAGTCCGACGATGGGACTGTAATACACGAACCCCTTGTCCTGAAGCTCGGGCGCCAGCTCCCGGGCCGCCTCGGTCTTGGGTTTGGATGTAATGGCACCGAAGAGACTGACTTTATGGGTTTCCAGAAGGTCCAGGGTGCGCTGGGGGAGGGGATTCCCCTCTTTGCACCAGAACTCCCAGCCGATGTCGGCATGGACATAATCCGCTTCGAATCCCGCTGCATCCAGAACACGGATGGCTTCTGGAAGGACGACTTTTCCGATACCGTCGCCGGGCATCGTAACGATGGTTTGCTTGGCCATGATTCCTCCTGATGGCTGTTCCCTTCAGTTTGAAGGTCGACTTATTGACTGATTTTTGCTTTGATGAACGGAATCAATCCGTTGTTCTCCAGGATTTCCATTACCGTTGCCGGATAGGCCGGGAATGTGAACTCACCAGCCGGGGTGATAATCTTCCCGGTTTCCATATCCACGGTAACGGAGTCTCCATTCTCAATGGCATCCACGGCTTCCGGACAGCGGATGGCCGGCATGCCGGCGTTGATCGCGTTTCGGAAATAGATGCGCGAGAAAGAACGGGCGATGATGACTGAGATTCCGGCGGCGCGAATGGCCACCGCGGCCTGTTCCCGGGAAGATCCCATACCGAAGTTCTTGCCCGCCACGATGATGTCTCCCTCTTTGACCTTTTTCGTGAAATCAGGGTCCAGATCTTCCAGTGCATGCGTGGCCATCTCTTCCGGAGTCATCTTCTGGTAGGTGTATTTCCCGGGAAAGATCACGTCGGTGTTGATGTTGTCTCCATACTTCCATACATTTCCAGTAAATTTCCGTTTCATAGGAACCTCCCGGGATGGGTGATTTCACCGGTCACGGCCGAGGCGGCCACGGACAGCGGTGATCCGAGGTAGATTTCAGCGTCGCGGCATCCCATGCGTCCCTTGAAGTTTCGGTTCGCGGTTGAAAAAGTGACTTCTCCAGGTGCCATGACTCCCTGATGCGCCCCCAGGCAGGGACCGCATCCGGGATTGAGGATGATGGCTCCGGCATCCACGAAGGTTTCAATCAGGTTTTCCCGGAGCGCTTCCCGGTATACCTTCCAGGATGCGGGGATAATCAGTGTCCGGGCTTTCACTTTGCGACCTTTCAGAACCCGGGCCGCCGCGCGCAGGTCTTCAATCCGACCATTGGTGCAGGTTCCGATCAATGCCTGGTCGATGTGGGTGCCGGCAACCTCATCAATGGGTGCGTGGTTGTCCACCGTATGCGGGCGGGCTACAGCGGGTGTCATCTGGTTGACTTGAAATTCGATCTCCTCGCAATAGTGGGCATCGGGATCGGAATAGATGGGGGTGAATTCAGCGCGCGCACGATCCTTCAGGTATGCCTCCGTGACGGCATCCGCGGGCACGTATCCGTTCTTGGCCCCCATCTCCGCCGCCATGTTGCAGAGAACCATGCGTTCCGAAACATTCATGTCCTGAATTGTGTTTCCACTGAATTCAATGGCCCTGTAGTCCGCGCCGTCTGAACGGATGCGTCCGATGATGTTCAGGGCCACGTCTTTCGGGGTCAGGAATGCGGGCATTTTCCCTGTCACCGTAATCTTCATGGTTTCCGGAACCTGGAACCACAGCTCTCCCGTGGCCCAGATCGCGGCCACCTCGGATCGACCGATCCCGGCGGCGAAGGCTCCCAGGGCGCCATAAGTGGTGGTATGGGAGTCGGATCCCACAATCAGGCGTCCGGGCATGGCAAATCCCTGCTCCACGAACACCTGGTGGCAGATTCCATTGTTCACGTCAAAGAAATTCCGGATTCCCTGTTCCGCCACGAATTTACGGATATCACGGTGATTTGTGGCGGAGGATTCCTTGGGGGCCGGAACTTCATGGTCCAGGATGATGACCACCCTGTCCGGATGCTTGACCCGGGTGACGCCGATTTTTTTGAAGGTTCCGGAAATTGCGGCGGCGTTGTCATGGCTCATCACGGTATCCGGTTCCACGGAAACAATGGCGCCCGCCGATACTTGACGGCCCGATTTGAGGCTGAAAATCTTTTCAACGAAGGTCTTGGCCATAGGGTCTCTCCTCGTCAGGAAAGCCACATTCTAGTATATACGATGTCGGTTGTAAAGGCGGAAAAAATTCTTGTTGCGGCGCGGGGACTGGTGTAGAATAGCGGCATGAAACGCAGTGATTTTTCCTTTGTTCTGCCCCGTGAACGCATTGCCCGTTTCCCGTCCCAGGCCCGCCCGGATTCCCGCCTCATGGTGGTGGATCGTCAATCCGGAAAGGTCGCTCACAGCAGCTTCAGCAAGCTGGAGGAGTGGCTGAATCCGACGGATTTCCTGGTGATCAACAATTCCCGGGTTGTGCCGGTGCGGTTGTTCGGCACCATCGGGGGAAAAAAGGTGGAACTCCTGCTGGTGCGGAGAAGGGAAGACGGGAACGCCGAGGCCTATGTGCGTCCGGGGAAAGCCTGCGTCCCAGGCACACGTATTGTTTTTGAAGATGGAATCACTGCCGATTGCACGGGAGTGGGAGAGAGGGGACGCAGACTCCTGGTGTTTCATGCGCCCTGGGAGGCGATCCTTGCCACCGGTTTCGCTCCCCTGCCACCTTATATAAAAAGAACCCGTGAAGAAGCCCGGGAATTCCGGGACTTTGACCTGGATCGATATCAGACCGTGTATGCCCGGAATCCTGGCTCCATCGCCGCACCAACCGCGGGCTTACATTTTTCACGAACCATGATGGATCGGATCCGGCAATCCCATGGAGTGGAAGAGATCACCCTGGATGTGGGTGCCGCCACCTTTCAACCCGTTGAAGTGGATCGCCTGGAGGATCATCGAATGGGGCGGGAGAGTATCGAAATGCCCCGGACAACCATGGAACGGATACTGGAGAGACGCAAAAACGGGAAACTGGTGGCCGTGGGGACCACGGCGGTCCGATCTCTGGAAACATGGGCCCGGCTGGACCCCGTGCGGGAAAGGTTTGAATCGGAGATCTTCATTTTTCCCGGTTTTAAATTCCGTATGGTGGATCGGCTGGTTACGAATTTTCACCTGCCGGAGTCCTCTCTGTTCATGCTGGTGTGTGCCTTCGCGGGGCGGGAGCTGATGCTGGAGGCGTACCGCGGCGCGGTGGAAGCGGAGTACCGGTTCTTCTCCTATGGGGACGCAATGCTGATCCTATGACCCGACCCCGGGGAAAAACGGGTCCGGCCTATGGTGATTCCTTCAATTTCCTGTGATTTTCCGACCTTTGACTGAATGGTATAGCAAGTTGGATGCCGGGGAATCCGAATCCAACGCTCCGGGTTACTGAAAAAAGCTGAAATCCCTTGATGAGGGCTTGTAATTTCATGCCGGGCGCTGTATAATCTCCTCCTGCCACAGTCTGATCACTGTCGGAAAATGTCATTGACACCAGACATATGGCTGTGGTATAATTTTTTTTCGTGCTGGCGTAGCTCAGCTGGTAGAGCAGCTGATTTGTAATCAGCAGGTCGGGGGTTCAAGTCCCTTCGCCAGCTCATCACGGAAAAAGCTTTTTGGGCAGGTTCCAGAGCGGTCAAACGGGACGGGCTGTAAACCCGTTGGCATAGCCTTCGGTGGTTCGAATCCGCCCCTGCCCACATTCCTGAATTCCAGGGAAGCCGACGTTGATGCGGGAGTAGCTCAGTTGGGAGAGCGTTAGCCTTCCAAGCTAATGGTCGCGGGTTCGAGTCCCGTCTCCCGCTTGTTCGACATCGAGCCCGGAAGATAAATTTAAGGCCCTCGTAGCTCAGCTGGCAGAGCGCATCCTTGGTAAGGATGAGGTCATCAGTTCAAGTCTGATCGAGGGCTCCAGTATTTTTTTTTATTTTAGGAGGTTGACCATGGCGAAGGTTAAGTTTGATCGCAGTAAGCCCCATTTGAATATCGGGACCATTGGTCACGTGGACC
>CAYVBC010000142.1:0-4782 GCA_964449545.1 uncultured Clostridia bacterium
CCCATCCCCTGGAGTACATTTTCATGGACAATGCGTCCACGGACGGCACTCCGGACTTTCTCAAGGGGCTTGAACTGAAACGAAAAAGGGTGGTCCATGTGCCGGAAGGGGAGTTCAGCCACAGCCTCACCCGCATGCAGGGGGCGGAGCTCGCTCAGGGAGAGATCGTCGTGTTTTTCACGGATGATATCATTCCCCTGGGCAATGAATTTCTGACCCAGCTTGTGGCTCCCGTTCTCTCCGGAACGGCCCCCGCCGCCTATGGTGTATGCCAGATCGACCCGGATTCCTGTGATCCGGTGGACGCATGGCTTCATAACGGCTGGTATGAAGGCATGCGGGATCTGACGGAGCCGGTACCCCGGTTCTGCTGGGAGATGTTTACACCGGAGCAGCGCCGCCAGCTGTGCAACTTTGACAACTGTGCATCCTGCGTCCGACGCGACCTGCTGCTGGAAGTTCGCTTCCCTGAAGTCCCCTATGGTGAGGACATGATGTTCGCCAAAAGAATGATCCTTGGCGGCCATGCGGTGGCCCTGGCCAGGTCGGCCCGCTTTTTCCACTGGCACAAGGTCAGCTTCTCATACCTCATGAAACGCATGTGCATTGACCAGTACCTCAGTATTCCTGAATTCGGAATCTACTATATCCGCCGCAAACTCGGGGTAATCAAGGCCATCCTGATCCGCTCACTTCACCGGACTTTCATCGCTTTTTTCAAGATCCGGATGCCCCTGTGGAAAAAGTTCTACTGGAGCGGGTACAACATCAAGTGCCTGAGCGCCGACTTCATCGGTAAATATATCGGAGTGTTGAACGAAGACTCCGCCCGAGGCTTCTCTCCCATCAACCGCCGGCTGCTGCGCCTGCAGCAGAAAATCGTCAGTCACATTGAAAAACGCAGTATCCTGCGCTACTGATCTCCCCTGCCCTCACCCAGTTTCCGCCCCAGTGAAAACGCCTTCGCGTTCACCGCGCGAATACGGGGATCAGCGGTCATCTCCCCCAGCGCGGTGAGCCATCGGTCACCGGGAATCAGGTTGAAGGGAGGCTGGGTGGACAGCAGACCCAGGGCCACCACATTGGCGGAACGCCCGGAAGAATCTCCGGCTTCCGCGGCGATCCCTTGCGCGTCCAATGGAATGACATGAAATCCATCCAGTGCCTGGATGATCTCCTCATATTCCGGGTAATCGCCTGCCGTGACACCGGGCGGAAGGGCGCGGAACCGGTTCAACAGAACGATTCCGCCGGGTTTCAGCAACGACATGAAATCGGGACGGAGTACTTCACCCGCTTCCATGGCCACCAGTACATCCGCGGTGGCCGGAGCAAAAACCGGTGAATGGACCTGTCCGCAACCGAAGGTGGAGATCACCGCGCCGCCAAGCTGGGCCATGCCATGGGTATCTCCCTTCACAATATGAGTGTCCGCGTAGGGAGTTCTTTCCGCGACACCCGCCAGAACCCGTCCAAAGAACAGGTTTCCCTGGCCCCCCACGCCGCGGATGGCCACGCGCATGGAGGGCGGCAGGGCGGTCTCATCCAGGGGCTCCGCTTCATCCCTGCCCTGATCGGTGGCTGAGTGTATCTTCTGCTCCGCCGTTTCCGTTTCCACCACTTCGATGGCGCCGAAAGGACAGCGCTGCAGGCACACCGGCGTGGCTCCCCCGCAGTTGGAACACAGGGGAGTGAAGTGGGGGGAATTCTCGCCATCCAACTCAATGCCGGGACAGATGTTGCATTGCCCGCAGCGGCGGCATTTTTCACGGTTGATGCGCAGGGTCGGGCGTCGTGATTCGGCCGATACCTGGTGGATGCAGGCGCCCTGGAGGATCAGGCAGGAAAATGTTCCATTTTCAGCCTCCATCAGTGCGGCTTTCAATCCCTCCGCTACCGCCTTCAGATCATAGGAATTGATGACCACTGTATGCGCCTTTTCCGCGGCCACGGCATCATGAAGGGAAAAGGGGATCTTCTTTCCGGCCAGGTTTTTTCCGCTGCTGGGAGCGGGCTGCCCGCCCGTCATCGCTGTAATCCGGTTATCCAGGATCACCTTAACGCCCGGCGTACCCCGGAAAACGGCATTCCGTGTGGAATCCAGACCGGAGTGACATTCACAGGAATCTCCCAGCACACTGATCACCCGGTGGGCCAGCTCCGGCCGGGAAAGAACGAATCCCTGCCGCATGGAATCAGACGCGCCCATGCACATGCAGGTGTCCACCGCGTCCATGAAGTATAGCAGGGTGGAGCAACCGATATCGCCGAATGAGGCGTCCAGTTTTCCCTTTCGTTTCAACTCCGCCACAGCCAGCCCGAATGCCCGGTATGGGCAACCGGGGCATATGGAGGGCGGCCGCGCGACGGGCTTCAGGGAGGGAAGATTTTCCGGAGAATCGTAGTGAAGCACTCCCTGGCCGGCCAGATATTGCAGGATCAGACCTGGCGTCCATTCCGTTCGAGTCAAAATCTCAGCCTTGCCCGTAACCGGTATACCCGCAAGCAGACAACGCTCTTCAATGAATCGGTCGCCATCTTCGATCACGAAGATGGGTCCCTCCACACCCCCCGCGAACCGTCTCACCGGCTCCGAGGGAAAGGGAACGGGGCAGGCCAGGGAAAGTATATGGGGATTCACCCCCGCGGCATCCAGGGCTTCCCGGACCATGATGGTGCTTTCACCACTGGTGATGATTCCCCACGAATCCCTGCCCGGAGAGCTGCGAATCAACTCCGTTCCCTCCATCCATTTTTCGATTGCGGGCATGCGTTCCGCAGTGGCCATGTCGTAGTTCCGGCGCGCCAGGATCGGGAGGCCCATCCATCCTTTGAGGTCCGGGGGCAGCTCACGTGGCGATATCGTACGCGGTTTCCGGGTATGGATCATCCCCTCGGAGTGGCAGAGAATCCCATTGGCCAGGATCACCACCGGCGTATGAAAGTTCCGGCTCATGTCCGCAGCGATAGCGGCAAAGTCATAGAGATCCTGGTGATCCCGGGGTTCCAGTACGGGAAGGCGTGAGGAGAAGAACAGGTGCTTGAGATCGATGACATGCTGAGTACTGGAGGGCACGTAGTCCGAAGCCACAAACCATACCAGGGCGCCGGCCGGAGCGTGGTAGAAGGCGGATGTGGTGACCGCGTCCCCCGCCTGGAACACACCCGGGGTCTTCATGGTCACCACCGTATCGAATCCGGCCACCGCATGCCCCACCCCCACGGCCACGGCCACGGCTTCATTGACATCCCATCCCACCACCATGCGGTCCTGCACCTGAGCCAGGGAACGGTCAATGACTTCGGTGCTGGGCGTCCCCGGATACCCGTCCGCAGCGTGGAATCCGGCATGCACGACTCCAAGGGCGAATGCCCGGTTCCCCTGCAATACCAACCGGGATCCCGCCGGCGCGTCCGCTATCTGCCTGAAATTCTTCATGAAACGCTCCTCCCTCATTTCCACTTGAATCCACTGGACGTGGATTCCCATAGTAAACCAACGCTTCCGGAATCGCAACCGGGATCAGGCTTGAGTAATCGGTCTGAATCTGTTAGATTCAGCATGCATGCCACGATGGATTGCCGTTCTCTGCGTCTGCCTGATCTGCTTTTTCGCGGGAGTAACTCCGCAACCATTGTCAGGGAGCGAAACAACCGGTCTCATTTTCCCCACGGATGCGGACAAAAAACAGGCCCGCACCACCCTTTCCCTGCTCCTTGCCGCCCTGCGCTCCGGCCGGACCGAGCCACTTTCCTCTCTTCTACACCCTTTTGAAGTTTTCACTCCCCATCAGGGTTGGGAATCCACGGATATGGCGCAAGGCGTATTGGCGAGGATATCGCAGTCCAGGCTTCCCCGTGTGGAGCGCTATACCCTGTATTCCCTGCGCGAGATCGCGGGGAGTATCCGCCTGAAAACCGTCAGCCGCAACATGTACCGGGCCTTGGACCAGAGGGGCCTGATCGCACTCGCGCCATTAGATCCGTCTTCGCCCGTGTTCTACCTGAGCCGGGAGTCCACAGGGGACCCCTGGACCCTCTTCGGACTGGATCCGGCCACAGTTCCATGGGTCCCGGAAGATCCAGTGATCCCCGGGTCATGGAAAAAACACCCATCGCCGGTCTGTGCCGGCGCATTGCCCCTTCCACGGGACTGGGACCTCCGTACCGCCCCGGCCGGTGAACCGGATCAGTTCATCTCTCCGCAACCGGATCACCCGCCCGTCATCCACTGCGATTCCAGGGAATTCACCGGACCCATCACGGAATTCAGCTTGAATTGGATACGAATGATCCTGATGTCGGGAAACATGCGGGATGTTCGATTGCGCCTGGTTCGGAAGGGATTCCGCCTGGACTTTTCCACTCCCCTGGGAAAAGGTGTTCTGGGCATTCTCTCCAGAAGTTCACGCCTTTTGTTTTTCAGTATCCTTGTGGAAACGGAAGCCTGGAACTCCCTTCGCAAAACGGTGAGCCAACTCTTTTCCGCATGGAGTATGGAAACCGATCCGCCCCGATCAAAAAGGAATTGAACGAGAAAGGTTGACACCACCGGTTTGTTCTGGTATTCAGACATATGCTTCGGGATCGAATTAATCATCTGCTTTTTTCCAATCGGTTTTACCATGCTTTTCTCAAACCCTTTGACCATATCCTGTCCCAGGTGACGCAGGCATCCTCCCTTCAGCATGAACGGGCTGAAGGGAAGGTTCCCATGAACAAACTGGCACAGGTCGCGGATCTTGAAAATCCGCAATGGGCAGAGGTCCTGGCTGACATGTC
>CAYVBC010000143.1:0-4708 GCA_964449545.1 uncultured Clostridia bacterium
AGAAGTCAGATACTGAAGATTTCGTGAAGGAGGAAGTTCTTCCCTCGGAAGAGATTACCCAGGGCGCGCAACCTGAAAGAGATGAGCTGAGACCCGAAACCGGCGATGAGATGGCCAACCCGTTCGCGGAAGATTCCCGGGAAAGCAATATCGACCAGTTGCTGGAAAGGGAGATTGCGCGTGAGAAACAGGCCCGTGAGGATGCAGCGGTCCCCCCCTCCATAACCGAAGGGTTCACTTTTGAATCACAGACGCCTGATTCCGATTCCGATATGCCTTCATTCCAGGTGGATCTGGATGTGCCGCCGGCTTCTCCCGAACCGTCCGTAGAGATTCCACCCACTCCCACCGAACCGGAAAAAGGGATACCGGACACGCTGTCGGAAGAGGAGCTGGCCCAGGCCTTCGCGGAACCTCAGGAAGCAAAACAACAGGACGAAATCTTCACCCCTTCGGAACCGCCTTCCACTGAAGAAGAGCAGCCCCCACCCATTCCCGAAACCCGGATCCCCAGTAAAGCAGAAACCCCATATGTCATTGAATCCACTTCATTGGAACCTGAACCCGGAGAAGGAGAACCTCTCCAAGAGGACACGGAAGCGGAACGTTCTTTCGATTCCTTTACCGACACGCCCGAGCCAATTCAGGAAGAGCTGCCTTCCGTGCGCCCGGAAACAGAAGAAGAGCATTCCGACATTCCGGCTGAATCAGCCCCCGCGGCCACACCGGACCTCAATGCCCCCATTCCCGTCACCGTACCAGGGGATCGCGAGGAAATTCCCAATAAGGAAGAGCTGGTTCGCAAAATGGAAGATAAACTCAGCACGGCCGTGAAGGAGATTCTCTGGGAAGTCGTCCCCCCACTGGCGGAAAAGATCATTAAAGAAGAGATCGATCGACTTGAAGCAGAGATAGACAATCAAGACGGGTAACTCCGATCACAGCCAGTCCATGCCCTCCCCCGTACCGGAGAAGCATTTCAACCCGTTTCCCATGGAACGCAGCTGGCAGAAGCGCTGGGATCTTATCGTTCCGGTGATCCGGTCGTCCACTTCACCACCCCGGGTGAAGGCTCAGCTCTTTTCAGCCATTCACGAGGACATTCTCTTCAGGTACAGACTGATGCGTGGAGCCGACACCCCCTCCCGGGCGGAGTTTCTGAATATTAACACGGCTTCCGCCGCCGGACACTCGGGTGTTTCAAAAGGTTTCGGAGTCCTCCTGATACCTCTTGATAAAACTCCGGGAGATATCACGGCTTTCTCCGGGATCCATGAAGAGTACGGATCCGATGTCCTCCGCTTTTCCATGGTCAGCCACTTTGCCAACATCCCCTCTTACTGCCGTTTGAAGGGAAGTGCCGCCTTACTCCGGAAGCTCTGGCATGCCTTCCGCTATTCAACCATCCATCTTAAGGGTGATGAACCCAGTATGCCTGACCTTGAAAACGCCACGGATGTGGATCGCTGGTTTCTGAACCGACTCAATACGGTGACCGCCAGAATCAATGACTTTCTTGATCGGGGAATCCTTTCCGCCGCTTCAGCCCACCTGGAAAAATTGATCCGCAACGATTTCTGCGGGTGGTATCTGGAATTGATCCGGGGAGATCTGGAAAGGAGCGGGACCCGCCGATGCCTGCGGTACGCCATGCTTCACCTGTCTCACCTGATTCATCCTTTCATGCCCCATATATCCGAAGAGATCCATTCCCGCCTTTCACCTCATGGTCCGCCATCTCTTCTCCTCCTTCCCTACCCCGAATTTCGCAGCGAGCTGGTTTTCCCCGGCCCCACCCGGGAGGTGGACGCACTTTGTGAATTAATTCGTTCGACCCGAAGCGCGGGCAGAATCGCTCCCCAGGAAATACTTCATGCCTCGGAAATCATTCTGCTGGGTAGTGGCCGGCCGGATCGCCAGTGGCTCATCTCCAATCAGGATTACTATCTACGCCTCACCGGTGCCGGATCTCTCGAGCTCCGAGACGTTCCGCCTGAGGCCGGGTTCAGGGGAGAGGCCGGTGGATGGGTGGTCTGGATCGCGGTGAAAGACCCGGTCATGCGCAGGCGGATCGTCAGGCGGCTCCGTTCCAGAAACGAAGAAATGGTTCAACGCATCCGCCGCATGCATCGCAAGCTGAATGACCGGAAATTTCTGGACACCATCTCCAACGAAACGGGCTTGCGCTGGAAACGCCGGCTTCAGACGCTCATCCGGCTCCAGGAGGATACGATACAAATCCTGGCTTCCCTGGAAAGGCAGAATCTGAAAGGGAAGAAACTGGATTGAAAAAAACGGGAAACATGGGGAAAGAGAAAGGGAAGATCACCCGGATTCACCTGGGAACATGCCTTTCCACACAGGAATTTCTTCGGGAAAACCTGGATCGCTATCTTCCCGATTTCCCCATCTGCATCACCGCCGGCACTCAGACCCGGGGCCACGGGCGGAGAGACCGCTTCTGGCATTCACCCCCGGGACTGGGATTATACATGACCTGGGGATTCCAGCTTCAACGCAGAAAGATGCTGCATTGGGTTCCCCTGATCGCGGGGATCGCCGTCAGCGAAACCCTTGAGCGGAGCGGAAAGGTTCCGGTTCAAATGAAATGGCCCAATGACCTCCTGGTATACGGCCACAAGGTGGCCGGGATTCTGAGTGAGAGCCGGGTTTTTGCTGAAAAATGCGTATGTTGCTGTGGAATCGGAATCAACCTCAACCATTCCGTGGCGGATTTTCCGGCGGAGTTAAGAGAAAAAGCCACTTCTCTGGCAATAGTTTCGGCAAAAAAACATTTCAACCCGGATCGATTTTTGACGCGATTATGCGGGAGACTGATCCATTGGCACCAGGTACTGGAAACCGGTTCTTCAGAAAGAATCCGGACTGCGGTGAACCTCCGCATGCGCTGGATGGTTGGCTCCCGAATTACTGTTCACCAGGATCACGCAATAATCCGGGGAACAATAGCGGGAATCTCCGGGGATGGTGGATTGATCCTTGAACTCTCCGATGGGAAGCGGGAATCCTTTTTCAGTGGAGAGGTTCACTAAACCGAATCCCCCCGTATCCAGGAATCAATCGTCAGTAAAAACCTTCATCCATTGATCCACTTCCTGATCAGACAGACGGGTTTCAATCCGTTTTTGAGATTCCTCTTTTTTATCCGTTTCCCGATATTCCCGTTTGAGTCTGAAGTAAAATTCAATGGAATTGACGGTACGGGCACCCAGCCGACGGGCAAAAGACTTCAGTTCCCGGTCGGAAGTCACCAGCACCACATCCCGGAAATCACTGTATGAATCGAGAATGCGTTTGATCTCATCATCCGCGCTGTTTCCATACTGTGGGTATATGATTTGAAATTTGGGCCCCAGTTCCTGATGGTGTGTCGCTCCGTCCGGTTTCCCATCAAAAACCACGATCACTTTATTGTTGCGGTTCTGCTGAAATTTTCGGACAATATGGAGGACTTTCTGCCTGGCGCCGGACTCCTCGAGCGATATATCCGGCGAGCTGCCGATCAGGTTATTCCCATCAATAATATATGGCATCAGATTCTCTCAGACCACCATCAGCCGGGAGGCCAGTGAAACGTTCTTCCCCCCAACAGGTGAATGTGGACATGAAAAACAGTCTGGCCTGCGTCTTTCCCTGTATTCACGACATATCGGAACTGATCCAGTTCCAGCTTTCCAGCCAGGATGTTACCTGCGTGAAACAGCTTTTCAAGCAATTCAGGCGACACCTCCGTGATATCACGCTTATGGCTGCGGGGGACAATCAAGACATGCACCGGAGCCTGAGGATCGATGTCCGCAAAGGCCACCACATCCGCGTCCTCATACAGAAAATCCGTTCCCATTTCACCTCTGGCGATTTTGCAGAAAATACAGTCATCCATTTCTATTCTCTCTCCACACGGATCTCCGCTCCGAGGTTGCTCAATTTCTCCGGAAGTTTTTCATAACCTCGAAACAGCTGGTCCGCGTTACGCACCACGGTTTCTCCCGAAGCGATCAACCCACCCAGAACCAGGGCTGCCGAAGCACGCAGGTCCGTAGCGTGAATGGGGCAGCCGGTCA
The DNA here is from genome assembly GCA_964449545.1 of uncultured Clostridia bacterium. Taxonomy (GTDB): domain Bacteria; phylum Acidobacteriota; class Aminicenantia; order UBA2199; family UBA2199; genus UBA876. The sequence goes on from CAYVBC010000143.1 coordinate 4,086, forward strand.
GAGCCGTAGGCCCGGTAATATGCGCAGTGTCTTCTGAAACGGAAATATTCGCCCCCATACGTCCCAATTCCACCGTATGCTGAAAACGATTGTCAAATATATTCTCCTTAATCCTGGAGATACCATCCGCTTGAGTCATCAGGGTGGTCATCTGGGCCTGGAGATCCGTGGGAAAACCGGGGAATGGCAGTGTTTCAATATCCACCGGACGAATACTGCCCGTTCCCCGCACACGAACCCCATGGGATGTCATTTCCACGTCGATTCCCGCCTCCCGCAACAGCTGGATCAAACTGGTCAAGGCTTCCGGATCTCCGCCTTCAACGGTCACGTCATTCCCCATGAATCCGCCGGCAATCAGATAGGTGCCCATCTCAATACGATCGGGAATCACCCGGTGGCTGATCCCGGAAAGTCTGGCATGTCCTCGAACCCGGATGACGTCTTTTCCCTGCAACTGAATGTCGGCGCCCCCTCCCTGAAGAAGCTGGATCAAGTCTCCAATTTCAGGTTCCTGAGCACATCCCCGCAGAATGGTTTCACCTTCCGCCAGACAAGCGGCCATCAGAAGATTTTCCGTTCCCGTCACGCTGACACCGGGAAACGTATAATCAATTCCCCGG
>CAYVBC010000144.1:0-4662 GCA_964449545.1 uncultured Clostridia bacterium
GGCCTGCTGTATTCCATCTTTGCTGAAGGCTCCGGACAGGTCCGCGTTCCACGCGCCGGCAATCCGCCGCACCGCGTCGGAATGCGATTCCTGCACGAATCCGGGGAGATGGGACGGATTCAGACCCAGTTCACGCGCTCCGGCATCATTGGCATGGGGGTCGATAAGGATCCAACCACTTCCCTCCTGATGCAGCCGACCGGTTGCCAGCATGAAATCCACCATGGCCGGGATCGTTCCCGTGCCACCAGCCCTCTCCGATGGCGCCACCCATACCATGCGCCCTTCCGGACCTGAAATCAGTTTCATCCATTGATCAAGGTTTTCGCTGGAGATTCCGGTCTGCCCGACCGTTTTATCCCGGGAAAATTCAGCCGCATGCTTTGTCAGCCGTTCCCAGCCCTCAATACCCCCTCCGGGACGATGGGGTCCAATCCCTCCGGATGAGAGCATCTCGTTCAAGGCACAATAAAACAGTGAAAACCCGGATCCCGCGGCCGGTGTAACCCACAGGTCAGCCAGCGCGGCCATGCGTGGCCCGGTATCTCCCAGGACAACCACACGGGTACCCCGGTCACGAGCCCTGCGGATCATGGTCTCCAGCACCAGGATTTCCTCCTTCATGGCCCCGGGAAGGATTCCGATGACATCCGCTTTCTCCAGGTCGGGCAGAGACGCGGTGGAGATGATTCCCCCGATCTGTTCCTCCATTTCATTGTTGACGTTCCCGGATTCCCAGCGGGTGAAACTTCCGATCCAGGGGGTTTTGATGGCCGCCCGGGCCAATTTCTGAACCAGGTACTGGGACTCGTTGCTCCAGCGGGGCGAAGCGAAAACCGCTACGGACTGAGGCCCGTGGGTCTCGATGATCTCCTTCAACCTTTTTTCCGTGTGCGTCAACGCCGTTTCCCAGGTTGTTTCCTTCCGGTCTTCACCGTCCCGGATCCATGGATTGGAGAATCGCTCACCCTCAACCTGGTAGCGATGACCGAATCGGCCGCGGGCACAGAGGAATCCCCGGTTGGGACCCGCCTGCGACTCGGGGGTTGTGTTGGCCACATGAAAGTGATCCGGGGATAGAACCTTGAAATTCACCGCGCAGCCGATGGAACAGAACTCGCATACCGAGAGGGCGTCTTCCTTTTCCAGGTTTCCCAGAACTTTATGTGGAAATTTTTCCGCCAGGGCCCCGGTGGGGCAGGTGTCAATGCAGTTACCGCAGGAGATACAGGGGCTTTCGCTCAGATTTTTTTCCAGGGCGGGGCGAACCACGGAACGGAACCCCCGGTGCACAAACCCCAGCGCGGCCACCCCCAGCACATCCGCGCAGACACGTACGCAGCGTCCGCAACTGATACACTTGTTGGGGTCATTGACCAGAAGGGGATGACTCTTATCCACGGTGTAGTCCATGGTCTGACCGCGGAACGGCGTTGTGTCCACACCGAAATCATCCGCATAACGACGCAGCTTGCAGTCGTAATATTCCACACAGCCGCATTCCAGGCAACGGCTGGTTTCCACATCCACCTGATCGTCACCATACCCCTGCTCCACTTCACGAAAATCACATATCCGTTCCTTGGGAGGCAGTTCGGGAAGCTTCTGACGGGGCGCGACCACCGCGTCGCCGACCAGTTCACCTTTGGTTACATCATGAAAATCGTGTTTGAAACTGTGAAAGTGAAACTCAGCCGAATCCGCTTTACCACTGCGGATTTTCCGGTCGATCGCCATGGCCGCCCGCTTGCCCTGGGCGATGGAACCGATGGCCGTCCAGGGTCCGGTGACCACATCTCCACCGGCAAACACCCCCGGTATGGATGTTTCAAGGGTTTTCTCATTGGCGCGAATGGTGCCCCAGCGTTCCAGGTCACATCCATTATCTCCGTCATTGAAATCGGTATCAACCTGCTGGCCGATCGCTCCGATCAGGATACCGCACTTCAGGATAAATTCAGATCCGGGAATGGGCACGGGGCGGGGGCGTCCTCCCCCCTCCACTTCCTGCAGGGACATCTTCAAGCATTCCACGCCCAGCAGTTTTCCGTTTTCCCGGGCAATGGACTTCGGGTTGGTCAGGAAATGAAACTCCACACCTTCAGCGCGTGCGGCTTCCACCTCCTCCTCGTGTGCCGGCATTTCACGGATACTGCGTCGATACACGATCATCACCTTCTCCGCTCCGCACCGGAGGGCTGTGCGCGCAGCATCAATGGCCGTGTTTCCACCGCCCACAACCGCAACGGCCCCGGAAAAAACGGGGGGATCTTCAAGTTCCACCTGGCGCAGGAAATCGATCCCCTTCATCACGCCTTCCGTTTCATCTTCATGTTCCAGACGCATGGTGGATGCCCGGTGGGCGCCGACAGCGAGGAACACGGCATCGTACTTTCCCCTCAGACCGGCAATCGTGATATCCCGCCCTAATGCCATGTGGGTGTGGACTTCCACACCCAGGCCGAGAATCCAGTGAATCTCCTGATCCAGAATGGCCTTTGGAAGCCGATATTCCGGGATGCCGTACCGCAGCATGCCGCCCAGCTCGGGCAGTTTTTCATAAATGGTCACCTTGTACCCTTTCAGGGTCAGGTAGTAGGCACAGGTCAGGCCGGCGGGGCCGCCTCCCACCACGGCAACGGTTTTTCCATTGGGCGCGGGCACCTCCGGTGTCCACATATGTGCGGCGTCTCTGTCCGCGATGTACCGTTTCAAGTGGTTGATGGCCACGGATTCGTCCACGATCTGACGGCGGCACGCCACTTCACAGTCCCGGACGCATACGCGTCCGATGGACAGGGGCAGGGGATTGTTCTGTTTGACCAGTTTCAATGCCTCTTCGTAGCGGCCCATTTCGATCAACGCGATATAGCCCTGGGCATCAACATTGGCGGGGCAGTTGTTCACGCATGGACCGATGCAGTCTGCATAATGGTTGGACAACAGCAATTCCAGAGCGGTTTTACGGGAGCTCCGAATACGATCATTGTCCGTTTCAATGATCATCCCCTCATTGGCAAGGGTGGAACAGGCGGGGACAAGTTTCTTCAATCCAGCCACCTCCACGACACAGAGAAAGCAGGACCCGTAGGGTTCCAGTCGTGGATCGTGGCACAGGGTGGGGATATGGTCCAGGTTGTTGTCATGAACCACATCCAGGATCGTCCTGCCGGGTTTTGTCAGCACTTCCTGACCATTTATCGTAACAGTGATGGTTTCCATGGGTTCGCCTCCGTCTCAGTCTCTCACCACGGCGTCAAAGCGACAGACCTCGAAACAAAGGCCGCACTTGATACAGACATCCGGGTCAATTGTATGGGGATTTTTCACTTCGCCGGCTATGGCGTCTACCGGGCACTTCCGGGCACAGAGCGTACACCCGACACACTTCTCCGGATCGATCCGGTAATTGATCAGGGCTTTGCATACATGAGCCGGGCAACGTTTATCCCGGATATGCGCTTCGTACTCATCCCGGAAATACTTCAATGTGGTCAGAACCGGATTGGGGGCCGTCTGACCCAGGCCGCACAGACTGCTGCTTTTGATCTTCTCGGCCAGGTCCTCCAGCAACTCGATATCTTCCTCCCGACCGTTTCCCTCGGTAATGCGTTCCAGCACTTCCAGCATACGCTTGGTCCCGATCCGGCAGAATGTGCACTTTCCGCAAGATTCATTCTGGGTGAATGTGAGAAAGTACTTGGCCACATCCACCATGCATGTGGTTTCATCCAGGACCACCATACCCCCGGAGCCCATGATGGCACCGGTCTTGGTGATCTCATCATAGTCGATGTTGAGATCACCCATGCTGGCGGGGATACACCCCCCGGACGGGCCACCCATCTGTACGGCTTTGAACTCCTTGTTGTCACGGATTCCGCCACCGATATCAAATACGATTTCATTGATGGTGATACCCATGGGAACCTCAACCAGGCCGCTCTTGGCAATCTTTCCGGCCAGGGCGAAGACCTTGGTCCCCTTGCTGCGTTCCGTTCCGAAAGCGGCGAAAGCTTCAGCTCCGTTGCGAATGATCCAGGGCACATTGGCAAAGGTTTCCACGTTATTGATGTTGGTGGGTTTGTCCCACAGGCCCCGGTTCGCGGGGAAGGGCGGCCGCATGCGCGGTACGCCACGCTTGCCTTCAATGGACGCGATCAGCGCGGTCTCTTCTCCGCAGACAAAGGCGCCGGCACCTTCCTTGATATGGATCAGCAGATTGTTTGGCGTGTTGAATATGCCGTTTCCCAGGAAACCGCGTTCCACACACTGGGCAATGGCCTGGCGCAATCTCTGGATGGCTTTGGGATATTCAGCACGAACATAGAGGTAGCCTTCATCCGCGCCAATGGCATATGCTGCAATCATCATCCCTTCAAGCACGGCATGGGGATCTCCTTCCAGGACGCTGCGGTCCATGAATGCTCCGGGGTCTCCCTCGTCCGCATTGCAGATGATATACTTCTTTTCCCCCTGGGCGCGGCGGGCGAATTTCCATTTCAAACCGGTGGAAAATCCGCCACCTCCGCGACCCCGAAGGCCGGAATCCTGGATCTCCCGGATCACCTCTTCCGGAGTCATCCCGGACAGGGCCTTCCGGATCCCTTCATACCCTTCCCGGGCCAGGTAATCATCTATGGAACCGGGATCAATGATCCC